>JANMPY010000550.1:0-2526 GCA_031370095.1 Betaproteobacteria bacterium | reverse complement strand
TGGGATCAGGGTGGCGTGCCGCAATCGTTGGTGGACTATCTCGCGCAAAATCCTGCGCCTGTAAAAGTTCTCATTCCTGGCTGCGGTGCGGGACATGAAGTGCGTTTTTTCGCCAACGCACGATGGGACGTGACCGCGATTGATTTTTCTCCGGCAGCCGTTGCGCGCGCAAAGCAATTGCTCGGCACGCTCGGTGACCGCGTGCGCGAAGAAGATTTTTTCGGTGCAGCGCTTGGCCATGAGCGCGTGACGTTACTTTACGAACGCGCCTTTCTGTGTGCGCTGCCGAGGCAAAGATGGGGCGCGTGGGCGGCACGCGTGGCAGAGTTGATTTCGCCCGGCGGTCGCTTGATCGGATTTTTCTTTTTCGATGTGAGCGAAAGTGTGACAGGAAAAGGGCCGCCGTTCGGCATCGGCCCAGCCGCGCTCGACGCGCTTCTTTCTCCGCATTTCGAGCGCATCGATGACCGCGCGCCGACCGATTCAATTCCCGTCTTTGCGGGCAAAGAGCGATGGCAGGTTTGGCAGCGGCGCGGTTGACGCTGCAACTCGGCAGCCGTAGTGCGCACGCTGGTATCATCCGGCGCATGAATAGTGTGCTCATCAAGGCAGTGTTGGCGGTTGGCATTATCGTCACCGCAGGATCAGGCATCGCTGACACGGCGTGGCCCATGTCGCCGTGGCCTGCCGGTGAGCCGCCAACACAAATCGAGCCTGCGAGCGAGGTTGAATCGGCGCGCCCGAATCGCGTACCCGATCTGTTGATCCATGCGATTTCGTTGATCGGTGTGCAATACAAGTTTGGTGGTGATTCCGCGCAATCAGGCTTTGATTGTTCGGGCTTTGTGCGCCATGTGTTCGCGCAATCGCTCTCGGTGCAATTGCCGCGCAGCTCCTACGCGATTGCAAAAACCGGCGAGCCGGTCGAGAAAGACGAGTTGCAACCAGGCGACCTGGTTTTTTACAACACGCTGCGTCGCAGCTTCTCACACGTCGGCATTTATCTGGGTGAAGACCGGTTCGTGCATTCGCCCTCGCGCGGCAAGCGCGTGGAGATCGTCGACATGAACGACAACTATTGGAAAAAACGTTTCAACGGCGCAAGACGATTTGTCACCGAGTGACGTTGCAAGCAGTGTCCCAATGAAAACGGCCACTCTCGTGGCCGTTTTTTTGTGCAGATACGACGCGTATTACTCGCCGTACATTTTTTGTTTCAGCTCACGCCGTTCCTGCGCTTCGATCGTCAATGTCGCCGTTGGCCGCGCCAATAATCGCGGCACGCCGATGGCGTCGCCCGTTTCTTCGCAATAGCCGTAGCTGCCCTCTTCGATGCGCAGCAGCGCGCCTTCAATTTTTTTCAAGAGCTTTCGCTCGCGGTCACGGGTGCGCAGCTCCAGTGCATGCTCTTCCTCTTGGGTTGCACGATCAGCCGGATCGGGTGCGACGGCGAGTTCACGTAAATGTTCGGTGGTCGCATCGGCGTTGTCGCGCATTTGCGTGCGCAACTCGAGCAAACGGTGCTTGAAAAATTTGAGCTGCGCCGACGACATGTATTCGGCTTTGGGTTGCTTCATCAATTCGGATTCGGTTGGTAGACCAGCGATACGGGTTTCGACTTTCAATGATGCCTTCGGTGTGGGTTTTGTGATGGGCTTGTGCGCGGGCGGCGGTGTCTTGACGACTGACTTCGCGACTGACTTCACAGTGGGCTTCGCAGCCAATTTTGGTGCCGGTTTGGCACGCGCGCTGGCGACCGTCTTCGGCGCAGGTTTCGCTTTTAGTTTTACCTTGACCTTGGTCTTGGCCTTTGTTACGGATTTCGGGGTGGGCTTCGCTTTGGCGACGACTTTGGGTGCTGATTTTGCCTTCGGTTTGACCTTAGGTTTAACTGCCCCTTTTGCGACAACTTTCGCTTTCGTGCCCCCGGCTTTCGCCTTCGGTTTTGCTTTTGCAGTAACCAACTTTAACTCTCCTGAAACATCGCTATCGTGGTTTTGCGGGCGTTCTAGGAAACGCCAGAATCACAAAAACGCGTAAGTGTACTTAAACCACCTGGTGAATTCAACGCAATTATTTAATTCTTCTGTTGACTACAGGCTAAACAGCATTCGGCCTACAAGCTAGCCTGGGCGCGCTTTCCGGCGGCCCATGGTTGAAGAAGCCCGTATTTGCTGGCTTCTGGACACAGTACTCTTATTAAGAATGATTCTTGTTACAATTGTCCATATTGGGTGTTTAGTGGCTCAAGTTAGCAGTTCAACGCCGCTTGCCCCTTACAAAACACGATACGCAACAAACTCCCGCGCCGCTCCAGCCATCATGAAATCGACTCTCGCATCACTGCTCACCCGCAGCCAGCACCTTCTCGGCATCAGTGTCGCGCTGCTGCTGCTTGTGCCCTTGCTAAGCGTTGGCAGCAGCGTATTTGTCGCCGATCAGGGCGCGTGGGCGCATATCCGCAGCACCATATTGTCGGGGTTGGTGGCCAATAGTTTGATGCTGGCGATCGGTGTTGCCATCGGT
>JANMPY010000497.1:0-1750 GCA_031370095.1 Betaproteobacteria bacterium | reverse complement strand
GCAGCAAATTCACGCCTGAACAAAAGGTTGCGGCGCGTAAAGCCGCACAAGAGTCATCTGCTAAGTCATTGAAGGCAACGACCGAACTTTATAACGATCCCAAAGTGATCAAAACGTTCGAAGATATCATGGCGCGTGCCTACGCCAAGAACTTCACCACCGCTGAAATCAAGGCCACCACGGCGTTCTACACCAGCCCTGCCGGCAAGAAAGCGCTGACCATCATGCCGCAAATGATGCAGGAGACGATGCCGGAAATCATGGCCGTCATCGCGCCGCGCATAAGTGCGATCATGGAATCGGCCACCAAGGAAGTCGCGTCGCAGATTAAAAAAAGCACCGACGGTAGCAACACGCCGACGAAATAAAATGTCCCGCGTCTACAATTTTTCCGCAGGCCCCGCCGCGATTCCGCTTGAGGTTCTGACGCAGGCGCAGGAAGAGTTGCTTGATTTCCGTGGCACCGGCATGTCGGTGATGGAAATGAGCCATCGCGGCAAGGTCTTCATGGAAGTTGCGGCAGAAGTGGAGGGCGACTTTCGCGAATTGCTGGCGATACCGGCTAACTACAAGATTCTGTTTCTGCAAGGCGGCGGCAAGGGCGAGTTTTCGCTGGTGCCGATGAATCTATTGCGTGGAAAATTGACGGCCGATTACGTCAACACGGGCCACTGGTCGGCAGGCGCGATCAAGGAAGCCGGCAAGTATTGCAAAGTCGACGTGATTGCATCGAGCGGTGACAAAAACTTCACCTATGTGCCCGCACAAACCGGCTGGAGACCCAATAAGGACGCGGCTTTCCGGCATATATGCACGAACGAAACCATTCACGGCGTTGAGTATTTCTGGACGCCGGTAATCGACGACGACGTGCCGCTGGTGGCGGACGCCTCGTCGCATATCATGTCGCGACCGATGGATATTGCCAAGTACGGTTGTGTTTATGGTGGCGCACAAAAAAACATCGGCCCCTCCGGCCTCACGTTCGTGATCGTGCGCGAGGATTTGCTCGGGGGCGCACATCCCTTCACACCTTCCGTGTTCGATTATACCCAGCAAGCCGCTAACGAATGGATGCTGAATACGCCGCCGACCTTTGCAGTCTATCTCGCGGGACTTACCTTCAAGTGGCTGAAAAAACAGGGCGGGCTTACCGGCATCGAAAGGCAGAATATCGAAAAAGCCAAACTGCTCTACGCCACAATTGATGATTCAGCAGGCTTTTATCGCAACGAAGTCGCGGTCAATGATCGCTCGCGAATGAATGTGCCGTTTTTTTTGCGTGACGAAACGCTCAATGCAAAATTTCTTGAAGATGCCCAAGCGGCAGGTCTTGCGGGTCTGAAGGGGCATAAAGTCATTGGTGGCATGCGCGCCTCGATTTATAACGCGATGCCGTTGGCGGGCGTAAAAGCGCTATCAACATTCATGCAGGATTTTGCACAGCACCACGGGTAAAATCGACTGAATGCGTTATCACCGCGTCGGTACTTCAGTCCACTGCACACTCCCGAAATAAATCAGGTCAATGTCCGAAGATCTCTCCCAACTCCGCACCGAAATCGACGCGCTTGATCGCGAAATCCTCACGCAATTGAACGCGCGTGCGGCGCTCGCCCGCAAGGTTGGCTCGCTGAAAATCGGCCAGGCCTATCGCCCCGAGCGCGAAGCAGAGGTGCTACGGCGCATCATTGAGATTAACGAAGGTCCGCTGCCCGATGAGGTTGCCGCGCGACTATTTCGCGAAATC
>JANMPY010000473.1:0-7651 GCA_031370095.1 Betaproteobacteria bacterium | reverse complement strand
ACCGCGTTTTACGACGCGTTCGAGCGCGCCGACATGAATCTGATGATGACGGTGTGGGCCGATGAGCCTGGCATTATTTGCATTCATCCGCAGGGGCCGCGGCTGGCGGGGACGACCGCGATTCGGACGAGTTTTACCGAGATTTTTTCGCACGGCGCAGCGGCGCGGGTAAAGGTCGGCGAGTTGCGAAAGCATCAAGGGCAGACGCTGGCGATTCATTGCGTCTACGAGACCTTTACGATACCGGGTCGCAGCGAAATCATTCCGCCGGTATTGGCGACCAATGTGTATCTGCTCACGCCGCACGGCTGGCGCATGATCGTGCATCACGCGTCGCTTTCGCCGCAGGGCACGACGGTTGAGGAGCAGGGTGTGATGCGGATTTTACATTGAGTGCGTTTTGCCGAGCGCGCCAGTCACGTCGCTCGCGAGGGCGCGAGGATGTCGGTTTCAACAATCTGCATTTTCAAACCCAACTCGTCGCATGCGCTTTTTTTCTGCTGACATCAATGTTCGCGCTTGCCGCGGAGCCACTCAAGATCATCCGCGCCCCCTATCCGTCGGCCGAGAAAGGTTTCGATTGCGCGATCGAATCTGACGAATTCACGGGGACGCTTTGCGATAATGTTTTCGATTCGCTGCTGCAATACGATCATCTGGCGCGCCCGATCAAGTTGCAACCACGCGCAGCGCTCGCGCTGCCGGAGATTTCTGCCGACGGCAGAACCTACACGATCAAATTAAAGCGCGGCATTATCTTCACCGACCATCCCGCTTTCAAAGGTAAAAAGCGCGAGCTGGTCGCGGCGGACTACGTGTACAGCATGAAACGTTTGCTCGATCCGACCAACCGCGCGCAGTGGCAATTCCTGCTCGACGGCAAAGTGGAGGGTTTGAACGAACTCAATGATGAGGCAAAAAAATCCGGCAAATTTGATTACGATAAACCGATCCGTGGCCTTGAGGCAGTCGACACACACACGCTCGTCATTCGTTTGAAAGCGCCCGATTACAATCTCTCCTATATTCTCGCCATGCCAGCCACAGCAGCGTTGGCGCGTGAAGTGGTGGAGCAATACGGTATCGCGGTCGCCGAGCATCCCATCGGCACGGGGCCTTTCCGGTTGAAAGAATGGCGGCGCTCTTCGCGTGTCACGCTGGAGGCCAACCCTGATTTCCGGGGCGAGTATTTTGAATCAATAGGCGGAGACGGAAAAAACGACGCGGCGATTGCGGCGCATCTGAAGGGCAAGCGACTACCGCTGATCCAGATTCTCCAGCTCGACGTGATCGACGAGGATCAGCCGCGCTGGCTGGCTTTTTTGGGTGCTGAACAGGATATCATCCGCCCTATTCCGCCGCCGCTCGCAGACGCAGCACTGCCAGGCGGCAAGCTCGCGCCCAACCTTGTCCGAGCGGGCATCAACCGTACCGCAGATGAAGTCGCTTGGCTGACCTACACGACTTTCAACATGGAGGACAAAACCATCGGCGGCTACACGCCTGAGCGCATCGCGCTGCGCCGCGCGATGTCGATGGCGTTTCCGGTGCAGGATGAAATTGCCATCATCGAAAAAGGTCAGGCCGAGGAAGCGTGGAGTCCGATTGCGCGCGGTATGGCGGGCTTCGTCGATGAAAAAGCCTCGTTCCACGAATACAATCCTGCGCGCGCCAAAGCGCTGCTCGACACCTATGGATTCATTGACCGCGATGGCGACGGCTGGCGCGAAATGCCCGACGGCAGCCCGCTGGTGATCGATCACGCCTCGATCCCCGATCAGCGGGTGCGCAGCCGCAATGAATTATGGGGACGCGCGATGACGCGCATCGGTATTCGCATGACGTTCAATAGAGTTGAAAAACAACCCGAACTAAGGAAGCAGGCGCAACTCGGCAAAGTGGCGATGTTCAGCTACGGCTGGATCGCCGACTATCCCGATGGCGAAAATTTTCTGCAATTATTCTGGAGCAAATCGATTGGCGGCTCGAACTACACCATGTTCTCTCGACCGGAATTCGATGCGCTCTACGAGCGAGTCAAGATCATGCCCGATACGCCAGAGCGCACAGCGCTCTATCAAAAAATGGTACACATCCTGTGGGTTTACAATCCGTGGCGGGTGAATACCTTGAAGCAAGGCACCATCCTCATGCATCCGTGGGTACTCGGCTACAAGAAGCATCCTTTCGCGCATGAGCCGTATCGCTATCTGGATGTAGACACCGCAAAAATACCGCAGCAACTTCGCAAATGAATGGTATCTCCATCACACGCATTCAATTCATTTCCCGCACGCTCACGGCGCTGCTGGTGATCGTGCTCGGCTGGCAGCTGGCGTGGTGGACCTGGCATTTCATCACGCCATCGCTGCGCAATAGTTCTATCGCGCCAGCGAACACTGCGGCACCCGATATTCTCCTTGGACGGCAACTGTTTGGAGATGCCGGACCTGCAATCAATGCCGTTGCCATAAGCACCGCCGCGCAAACCGGCATTCGACTCAAAGGCGTCTTCGCCGTTGATGGCGCGCCGCTATCGGCAGCCGTGCTCAATATGGGCGGTCGCGATCTGGCTGTGCGGCTGGGTCAGGAGTTATCGACTGGCGTGACGCTTGCCGAAGTGCATGCGAACTTCGTCATCGTCAATCGTTCCGGCATTCGCGAACGCATCGAGCTCGACAAGTATGAATCACGTACCGGAAAACAAACCAGTGCGATCGCCGCCGCGCCCGCCACCCAGTTTCGTTTGAATGTCGCGTCCACCGGCACCAACGCCTACGCGCTCTCACGACAGGAGCTCAACAGCGTATTGCAGGATCCCCGCCAGCAAATATTTTTCAACGGTCGCATCAGCGCAGCCGCGAGTGGCGGCGTGCGCGTCGACGATGTGCCTAGCGGCTCCTTGCTCGACAAAATCGGCTTGAAGACCGGCGACATCATCACCGGCATCAACGGCCAGCCGGTCAATTCGCAGGGCGACCTGGTGCGGCTTTATACGCAGTTCGGTACGCTGGCGAGCATTCGCGCAGAAGTACGGCGCGGCGGCGCGCCGGTGGTGTTGTCGTACGCGATTCAGAATTAGCGAACACTAGCCGCGTTTGGTCAGCACCGCCTGCAAATCGCGCGCCGCGTTGGTGTAATGCCCCACCGCGAAGCGCTTGGTTTCCATCGTCTCGTCGCGCAGCGAATCGTCCAGCGAATAAGAATAGCGCGAGGAAAAATCGCAGGTGTAGGGAACATGCGGGGTATTTTTATCGCGCCACTCGCGGCTCAGATAAACGAGATACCAATGCGACATCGGCGGCCATTGATGCGTCGGGTCGCCATAGGCACTGGCGCGGCTCCAGTCGGGTGTGATGATCTCGGCTTCGGCACCCGGTTGCAACACGCGCCAGACTTCGTTGAAAAATGTGATTCTCTCCGCACTCGTCAAATGCTCGACAAAGTGCGCGGAAAATACCCGCTCCACACTGTTGTCCGGCCAAGGCCATGGCGCGGTACGTAAATCAACCACGATATCGACACCCGGCAGCGCCAGACTATCAACGCCGACGTGCCCCTCCTGTTTTTTAAGTCCGCAGCCTAAATCCAGTTTCGTGGTTCTCCGGAATGCCTGATTAAAAATGTCGCAAGGCGCAAGTGCTGTGTTCTGAATATCCGCCTGCCGCCGCTGATTTTAGCCGCAAAGTCTACAGTTTCATCACGTCCACTGCGCCCATGCGAAACAACTACGCGAAAAAATAAATCTGCTGCTGGCATGATCGGATAATCAATTTCAGATTGACGTCGAAGCGGCAAATCAGGAACAGGCAATCAGCGTCGAACCAGCGGGACTTCGAATCACCGCACCGTTACCGGTGTAGGAAAAGTCTGACTATTTTTTAAGTTTGGGCATGTGCGGCGTCGCACATACAGCCATTTGCCCCGTGGATATATTGGCGTCGTGAAAACTGCTCGAGGTTCACTTTTCGACTATTCACAACACTAAATTATCCCGCGCACTCCCATAGCTTAAGAGGAAAGTCATGAAAATATTGAATTGTCGAAAATCACGCATCGCATTGATGGTCGCTGGCGCATTGTTGTCGTCCGCCAGCTTGCCGTCGCTCGCATCCAGCCACCTCGAAGCACCTTTTATCACCGGTCAGCCAAAAGTCGATGGCACCGATCTGTACATGTTTCGCAGTTACGAGCCAGGCCGCGAAGGGTTCGTGACCTTGATGGCGAACTACAGTCCATTTCAAGACCCGCAAGGCGGACCGAATTTTTTCCAGTACGACGCCAACGCCTTGTATGAAATCCACATTGATAACGTCGGCGACGGCAAAGAACACATTACTTTCCAGTTCCGTTTCACCAGCACCTCCAAGAAAACTGCGCTCACGGTCGGCGGCAAGTCGGTCTTGATTCCGCTGATTAACTCGGGCCCGATTGTGGGCGTAAATCCCGCCGCATTGAATGTGCGTGAGACCTACACGGTTGATGTCGTGCGTGGCGATCGTCGCACCGGTGCGAAATCGCGTCTTAGCAACGCCGCTGGCGGTGCCACGGTGTTCGACAAGCCGGTCGACAATATCGGCGACAAGAGCTTCGGTGGCGCAACCGGCTATGAGGCCTACGCCAACCAGCACATTTATAACGTCGCGATTCCGGGCTGTGCAAACGGGCGTGTTTTTGTCGGCCAGCGCAAAGAGCCGTTCTACATCGCCGTCGGCAAAATTTTCGACTTGATCAACTTGAATCCATTGGGCGATCCGAACGGCAATAAAAACGATCTGGAAGCAAAAAACATCAGCACCATCGCGATGGAAATTCCGATTGCCTGTCTGACTGCGGGCAGCGAGCCAGTCATTGGTGCGTACACCACCGCCAGCGTTCGGCAGGCGCGCCTGATCAATCCAGCGCCAGGCTCAGACTTGAACAAGGCAGGTAAAGAAGGCGGCGCGTGGGCGCAGGTGTCGCGTCTGGGCATGCCACTGGTCAATGAAGTCGTGATCGGGCTGGATGACAAGGACCGTTTCAATTCATCAAAGCCGAAAGATGACGCGCAATTTATCAACTACGTCACCAACCCGGTTTTGCCTGCTTTGATTGAAACGCTGTTCCCGTCCGCAAAAGCGCCAACCAATTTCCCGCGTACCGACTTGGTTAGCGTGTTCTTAAAAGGTATCGCCGGCGTAAACCAGCCGGTGAATGTGACGCCATCTGAAATGTTGCGGCTCAACACCTCGATTGCGGTGACACCAGGTGCGGCACAAAATCCGCTCGGCGTTGCCGCAGGGGACAACGCCGGCTTCCCGAACGGCCGCCGTCCGGCTGACGACGTGGTCGACTTGTCGCTGCGTGTATCGATGGGCGCACTGTGCGTCTTGACCGGCGCGACGGACACGCTGAAGGTGGGCTGCAAACCGAGTGATGCACCGGCAGGCGCTTTGGCATTGGTAGATGGCGTACGCAAAAATGCGAGTGCGTTCAAGCAAGCGTTCCCGTACTTCAACACGCCGCTGCCTGGCAATAACTGAGGAGTGACGATATGAATACCAAAAAAGTTCTCATTGGAACGGTTTGGCTTGCACTGTTTTCACTCGCCGCTTGCGGCGGTGGAGGTGGCGACGTCAGTAATGGCGGGCAGGTGGTGGTCACCCCACCCCCATTGGCTGTAGCCGATGCCTTCACGGTAGCCGTGCAAAGCAACGCAGCAACGGCGCCCGAGGATACGGAATCCACGTCAATCGACGCGGTAGCGGCAACTTCTCCGGAAGACACTGAGCCCGTCACCATCTGATTGGTTTCATGATGCAGTAAATGCAGAGCCGTCTCTTCACCGGGACGGCTCTGCCGCTTTTGGTGCGCGTGGCGTATGGCCGTTGTCGCGATATGCCCTGAAACCCCGCTTCGGTGCTCCCCGGCTGCGGTGCAATTCGGTCTGCATCATGACGTACAATTAGCTATCTCTTCTTTCCAAGATCGCCGTGAACGCAAACAACCTTAAAAAACTGCTGGCACGTTCGTTGATTGCGGTCTCGACATTCGCGGCTGTTTTTTGCATCACGCCCGCCACTGCCGAAGACAACGTCTCGCTAAGCTTCGTCAACGCAGACATTCCGTCGGTCGTCAAAACCATCGGTGGACATACCGGCAAGACCTTCATCATCGATCCGCGCGTGACCGGGACGATGAATATCATTTCGCAAAATCCGGTGAGCAAAGAAATCGCGTATCAGATCCTGCTCTCCGCGCTGCGCGTGCATGGGTTCGCCGCGATTGAGGAACGTGGTGTGGTGAAAATCGTGCCTGAGGCCGACGCAAAAACCTCCGGCACGGTGATTGATCGCAGCACCCAGATTGCAGGCGACCGCATCATCACGCAGGTATTTACGCTGCAAAACGAAAGTGCCGCGCAGTTGGCAACTGTGCTGCGGCCACTGGTGGCACCGAATAATTTCATCGGCGCGTATCCGGGCAGTAATGTACTCGTCATCGCTGACTATGCGAGCAATGTCAACCGCATCGCCAAGATTATTTCCTCCATTGACGTTCCCACCAGCGCGGATCTGCAGGTCATCAAGCTGCAATACGCGAGTGCGGTTGATGTGGCAAATCTGCTCAAAACGTTGTTGCCCGAGACCTCACCCAACCCAATCAATCCCGGCGCGCCTGCGAAACTATTACTCGGCGTCGAGCCGCGCACCAACAGCCTGATCGTGCGCGCAGAAACGCCGCAATTGGTGGCGCGCATCAAAACCCTCGTCGCCGGCCTGGACATTCCGACAGCTGCAGGCGGCAACATCCACGTCGTTTATCTGCGCAATGCCGAGGCCGTGTAAGTGGCCGAAACGCTGCGCGGTTTGCTATCAGGTTCGTCCGGTGCGAGTGCGCCCGTGCCTGCGCCAACCACCACGGGCACCACGCCAGGCACTAGCACTGGTGCGGCTTCCAGCCCGATCTCCAGCAGCATTCAGGCGTACGCGTCGACCAATTCGCTCGTCATCGTGGCGCCGGATCACGCCTACAATGCCATGCGTACCGTGATCGACAAGCTCGACGCACGACGTGCGCAGGTGTACGTCGAAGCGCTGGTCGTTGAGGTCAGCGCGTCGGTGCAATCCGAATTCGGCATCCAGTGGCAGGATTTGTCCGGCATCAATCGCGGCGGCTCGCAAATCATTGGCGGCACCAATTTCGGCGGCGCAGGCACCAACATCATCGGCGCGGCGGGCAATATCAGCAGCGTGAATGCGGGGCTAAACATCGGCATCGTGCGCGGCAGAATTAATATTCCAGGGGTCGGTGAAGTGTTGAATCTCGGCGCACTCGCGCGCGCGCTCGAGGCCGATCAAAAAGGTAACGTGCTTTCCACACCAAATATTCTGACTCTTGATAACGAAGAAGGAAAAATCGTTGCCGGGCAAAATGTCCCGTTCGTCACCGGCAGTTTTACGCAGACCTCGACTGGCTCGACCAATCCATTTCAAACCGTCGAGCGCCGCGACATTGGCTTGACACTCAAGGTGACGCCGCAAGTCGCCGAAGGCGGTACGGTGAAGCTCAAAGTTTTTCTTGAGGTTTCCAGCGTGGTGCCGACCTCAACCGCAGTGAAGTCGGTCGACCTCATCACCAACAAACGTTCTGTAGAAAATACCGTGCTGGT
>JANMPY010000400.1:0-2378 GCA_031370095.1 Betaproteobacteria bacterium | reverse complement strand
ATCGGATCTTCCTCGGCGAGCTTATAGCCCTGGCCTTTTTTGGTGACCACGTGCAAAAATTGCGGGCCCTCCAGCTTCTGAACATTTCTTAAGGTGTCGACCAGCACATCGACGTTATGTCCATCGATGGGGCCGGTGTAGTTAAAGCCGAATTCCTCAAACATGGTCGACGGCGTGATCATGCCCTTGGCGTGCTCCTCAACGCGCTTGGCGATTTCCATAAACGTAGGCGTCGCGGAAAGAATTTTCTCCGCCGTCTTTTTGGTATTGGCGTAGAAACGTCCCGACATCAGTTTGGACAAATAATTATTGAGCGCGCCGATGCTCTCCGAAATCGACATGTCGTTGTCATTCAACACCACGATCACATTTTCACGGCCAACGTTGTTCATCGCCTCAAACGCCATGCCGGCCGTGATAGCGCCATCGCCAAAGATGGCAACCGATTTGCGTTTGGAGCCGCTCAGGCGCGCAGCCACTGCCATGCCGAGCGCGGCGGAAATTGACGTTGAAGAATGCGCGGTGCCGAAGGTGTCGTAAATACTTTCCTCGCGACGCGGGAAGCCGGCAATACCGCCCTTCTGGCGCAGCTTCGGCATACCTGCTTTGCGACCAGTAAGGATTTTATGGCCATAGGTTTGATGGCCCACATCCCACACCAGACGATCTTCCGGCGTGTTGAATACATAGTGCAGCGCGATGGTCAGTTCGACCGTGCCCAGGTTTGATGAAAAATGTCCGCCAGTGGATGACACTGATTCGACGATGAATTCGCGCAGCTCTTTAGCCAGTGGTAACAGATCGCGTCGATCCAGCTTGCGCAGATCGGCCGGGTCGTTGATGGTGTCAAGCAGTGGGTATTTATTCATGAACTTGCTTACAACGCCTTAATGTTGTCGCCGCACAATAAACTCCGCCAATTGCCGCAGCCGCCCTGCACGCTCACCAAAACCGCTCACCGCATCGAGCGCTTCTGCCAATAATTGAGCCGCAAATTGTTTCGCTGGCATCAAGCCCATCAAGCTCACGTAGGTCGGCTTGTTTGCATCCTGATCTTTGCCGGCAGTCTTTCCGAGTTTCTCGGTATTAGACTCGCAATCGAGTATGTCGTCCACTACCTGAAAGGCCAATCCGACCCGCTTGCCGTAACGATCCAGATGCTCCATCTCGACATCATTCAAGGGATTGCCGCAATACCCGCCGAGCAGGACGGACGCGCGAATGAGCGCGCCGGTTTTGAGAATATGCATAAACTCCAGCTCGGGCAGCGTGATTTGCTTACCCACATTGGCCAGGTCGATCGCCTGCCCGCCCGCCATGCCGTGCGATCCGCAGGCGCGGGCAAATAATTGCTGCATCTTGATTTGGGTCTCGGCCGAGTCTGCGAGGCGATGCGTCGACATCAATTCAAACGCGAATGCCTGCAAAGCGTCGCCTGCCAGCAGTGCGGTGGCTTCGTCAAACTCGATGTGGCAGGTTGGCTTGCCGCGACGCAGGACATCATCGTCCATACACGGCAAATCGTCGTGCGCGAGCGAATAGGCGTGGATGATTTCGACTGCTGCGGCGACAATTTTTACCCGTTCGGGATCGGCCGACGAGATCAATCCGGCCGCAAAAGCGAGCATCGGTCGTACCCGCTTGCCGCCACCCAAGGTCGCGTAGCGCATCGCGTCGTGGAGCAAGGTTGGCACGGTGTTTTTGGGTGGCAACAGCGTCTCGAGCGTGCGCTCCATGCCGAGCGCAACATCGCGCGCCCAATCCTGAAAATCGCCCATGGCGTCAAGCTTGGAAATTTTTAAGCTCGCCGCCATCAAGAACTTTTATTTTTTGCTCGGCGTCCTTCAACACCGCTTCGCAAAACTTGAGTAATTCGGTACCGCGCTGGTACGCCGTGAGCGATTCTTCCAACGGCAATTGACCGCTTTCCATTTTTTCGACGAGCAGATCCAGCTCGGCCAGTGCGGCTTCGAAATTCTTTGACGTAGGTGGTGTGGGCGGTGTTGTTTTGGACATAATTGCAGGCGATGATCAATCTGAAATCATAGCAGAACAAGCCCAATGCAGGCTCACATCCGCCACCGCCGTGAAGACCATCCATTAGCAGCGACGCCAGCAATAAACCTTGCCCTTTCGAGCCCTTTGGGGCACACTGCGACCTCCTTTTCGTGGGTTCCCTCTTGGGAATTCGTTTTACGGGACGGAGTCTGTAGAGTTAAAAGCTAACAAACTCGATCGCCCAGGTGTTTTTACTTTGGTTTATCCGCAATTTTTTGATCGGATACATTGGAGGTAAGGACTATGTCCGAACTATTCGGTGCGCGCGAGCTTGCTCCCGTCACGACGCAACTTCCTGTTAGCTGGTATTTTGAACGCGC
>JANMPY010000337.1:0-1575 GCA_031370095.1 Betaproteobacteria bacterium | reverse complement strand
GTCGGCAAATTTTTTGATGATGATCAGCAGCGGCACCGCCAGTAACATTCCACCCACGCCCCACAGCCAGCCCCAAAATAATAACGCCACGAACACCACCGTTGGATTGAGAGCGAGCCTTTTTCCAACCAGCAGCGGATTGATCAATTGCCCTTCGACAAATGTGATGCCGATAAAGCACGTCATCAATAGTAGCGCCTGACTGGTTGATTCGGTGAAGGCCGCGCCCGCGAGTAACAACAGCACTGCGCTCACACCGGCACCGACGTAGGGAATGAAATTAAGCAACGCCACCAACGCGCCCCAAAACCACGGCATCGGCAAGCCAAACGCCCAAGTCAGCAGTGTTACCGCCGCCCCCAAGCCGAGGTTGATCATGCTCACGCTGGCGTAATAGATCGCAACTTCGCGCTGCACCGTGCGCACCACGGTCACTGCGCGCACCTTGTCACGCACGCTCGGCAACACGCGCACCAGCTTGGTCAAAAAAAGATCACCCGAGGACAGCAAAAAATACGCGAGCAGCATCGCGCTGATGACTGAAATGACAATGCCCTGTACGGTTTTCAACACCACGCCAGTCATGGTGATGCCTTGTGCGGCGGCCTGCTTGGTCATCTCGGCACCATCTTGAGGTGCCAGCCATTTGCCGAATCGAAAGCTGCGCACCCATGCAAGTGTTTCGTTCATCAGCGCCTGTACCTGCACGGGTAATTCGGCGAGCACGTCCCACGCGGGCAACACCAGCAATTCGACGGTGAGTACCAGTAAGCCGACGATGCCCAGCATGACCAGCGCAGCGCCAATCGGCTCGGGAATGCGTAGCTGCAATAATTTTTCGACCACGGGTGCCAGCACCACGGCCAGAATCATGCCGAACAAAATCGGCATCAAAAAGGCGCGTCCGAAATACAAAGCGCCGATCAGCGCCAGCGCAAAAATACCGACCACCGGCAGCGTGCCGCGTGAACGCGAACGCAACATCGCCAGCGGCGCAACATCGGGCGTCGCCGCCGCCTCAACGGCTGGACCTGAACGTGCGTTTAAGTCTGCGTCTGTGGGCTTCGCGTTGTCAACAATGACTTTATCGACATTTACGTCTGCGTCCACCGCGCGCGCCAATGACGCAACCAGCGCCGCGTTGGTCAGATCATCGCCCGGCATCGAGCAGTCCGGCCAAATCGTCGGCGTGCTCTTCCTCCACCGCCAGGATCCATTCAATCATTCTTCGCGTAGTCGGGTCATCATCGCCGATCACTTCGATCATTTCTTTGTAACTATCAATCGCGATGCGTTCCGCGACCAAGTCTTCCTTAATCATCTCAACCAGCGTTTTGCCCGGCACGTATTCGGCGTGGCTGCGTTTGGTCAGCGTATCGGGCGAAAAATCGGGCTCGCCGCCCAGTTGCACAATGCGCTTGGCGATGGCGTCAGCGTGCTCGGTTTCCTGTGTGGCGTGCTCAAGAAATTCGGCAGCGACTGATTCGGCATGGACACCGGTGGCCATAAAATAATGGCGCTTGTAGCGCAGCATGCAGACGATTTCTGTTGCCAGCGAATCGTTCAACATTTTCA
>JANMPY010000304.1:0-3467 GCA_031370095.1 Betaproteobacteria bacterium | reverse complement strand
CTTGCCGACGATGCCGTCTTTGCGCGCCTGCATCTTGACAATATCGACTTTCACGCCGACCGCGGTAATGCCGTGTTCGCTGAATTTATGCTCAATTTGCTCGACGTTTTCCGACGACTGCAACAGCGCCTTCGACGGAATGCAGCCAACGTTCAAACACGTACCGCCGAGCGCCATTTCACCTTTCGGATTTTTCCAGCCCTCGATGCAGGCGACGTTAAATCCCAACTGCGCGGCACGGATTGCAGCGATGTAGCCGCCGGGCCCTGCTCCGATGATGACGATATCAAATTGTTTCGACATTATTAATTCCTTTTCAGCTCAACCAGACGCGCGAAATATGCACGCCCAGCGCCGCGCAGAACCCTGCGATCAGCGGCGAGGTGCCCTTCAATAAAAACGGTGGATTTTTGACCAACTGCGAGAGCCACAGGGTTAATGCGACTGCCAGTCCCACACCCAGCGAAACGGCGAAATGGGTGTTGATGTAGTGGCCGAGAAATTTTGCAAAGAACACCGTGAATAGCCCGGTGAGCACTGCGCCCAGCAGGAAGAACAGCAGTTGCTTTGCGAGAATCGCGGGCGACCATTTTTTCTTGGCCAATGAATGTTGCTCCGTAGAGAAATTGGAAATGTAGTTGGCGATTGACTCTGCACCTGACACGCCCCCATCCCGGCCTTCCCCCGCAGTCGCGGAGGAAGGAGATTAAGCGTGACGAGCGGGGGCGTTGCCGCAATTGCAATCCCGGTGGCAACGCGCGCTAAATATCCAGCAACAAGCGCGCCGGATCCTCCAGCGCCTCTTTCATCGCCACCAGTGCCAGCACCGCTTCACGACCGTCGATGATGCGGTGGTCATAGCTCATCGCCAGATAATTCATCGGCCGAATGACGATCTGTCCGTTCTCAACCACCGCGCGTTCTTTGGTCGCGTGTACACCAAGAATCGCCGACTGCGGCGGATTGATGATCGGCGTGGACAACATCGAGCCGAACACGCCACCGTTGGAAATCGAGAAGGTGCCACCGGTCAAATCTTCCATCGTCAATTTGCCGTCCTTCGCTTTTTGACCGAACTCGGCGATTTTCTTTTCCACATCGGCTATCGACATCTGATCCGCGTTGCGCAAAATCGGCACCACCAGGCCGCGCTCGGTACCGACGGCGATGCCGATATCGTAGTAGGCGTGATAAACGATATCGTTGCCATCGACGCTGGCGTTGACGACCGGAAATTTTTTCAGCGCGTGTACTGCCGCCTTCACGAAGAATGACATGAAGCCGAGCTTCACGCCGTGTTCCTTTTCGAATTTGTCCTTGTATTTGTTGCGCATGTCGATAATCGGTGCCATGTTCACTTCGTTGAACGTGGTGAGAATCGCCGCAGTCGCCTGCGATTGCAGCAGGCGTTCGGCGATGCGCGCGCGCAATCGCGACATCGGTACGCGTTGCTCGGTGCGATCCCCAACCGGTAAATTTACGGGCGCTGCTGGGGGCTTGGCGGCAGCCGGTGCTGCGGCTGGCGCGCCGGTGGTCTTGTTCACCACATCTTCCTTGGTGATGCGGCCACCACGTCCGGTGCCTGCCACATCCGCAGCAGTGACGTTATTTTCCGAAGCAATTTTCGCGGCGGCCGGGCTCATTGCGGGTGCAGATGACGCAGGAAGTTTTTCAACAGCAGGCGCGGCAACCGTTGCAGGAGCAGACGCGGCGGCGGCAGGTGCAGCCACAGTACCTTTGGCCTCGGTATCAATTACCGCGATGATGTCGCCACTCGTCACCGAGCTACCATCAGGCATGAGAATTTTCACGATCACGCCGTCGGCAGGCGCCGGCAATTCCATCACCACCTTGTCGGTTTCGATGTCGATCAAATTCTCATCGCGCTTGACCGTTTCACCGGCCTTTTTATGCCACGACACGAGGGACGCTTCTGAAACGGATTCTGACAATGCCGGGACTTTGACTTCGATCTGCATGATTATTCCTTGTCTTTAATTGTTTACGGCGGATGCAGACGTGGCAACGTCCCACGACAACGCGGCATTGACCAATTCTTTTTGCTGCTCGGTATGCTTGGAAAGATAGCCAACCGCAGGTGAGGCCGACGACGGGCGCAAAGCGTAGCTTAGCGTCTGGTCGGCTCGCATTTCGCGATGCAGGTAATGCTGGATACGATGCCACGCTCCCTGATTACCCGGCTCTTCCTGCGCCCACACCACCGATTTGGCATTTGGGTACATCGCAATCTGCGCCCTGAATTCTTCGTGCGGAAACGGATAAAGCTGCTCAATGCGCAGTATCGCAATATCCTCTATCGCCCGCTTGGCCCGCTCGGCGACGATGTCGTAGTAAACCTTGCCCGAGCAGAATACGATGCGCTTCACTTTTTTGGCGTTGAGTTTTTCAACTTCACCAATGACGACTTCAAATTTGCCGTTCGCCAAATCCTCCATCGAAGACGTAGCTTCTTTTTTGCGCAGCAAAGATTTTGGCATCATCACGATCAGGGGCTTGCGGGTCTTCCTGATCGCCTGCCGACGGATCATGTGAAATAACTGTGCAGCATTGGAAGGCACCACGACCTGCATATTGTGCTCGGCACAAAGCTGCAGGAAACGCTCTAGTCTGGCCGAGGAATGCTCCGGCCCCTGACCTTCATAGCCATGCGGCAGGAACAAACTCAAGCCGCACAGACGCGCCCATTTGGTCTCGCCACTGGCGATGAACTGGTCGATCACCACTTGCGCGCCGTTTACGAAATCGCCGAACTGCGCCTCCCAGATCACCAGCTCGAACGGCTGCGCCGTTGAGTAGCCGTATTCAAAACCGAGCACCGCTTCTTCGGACAGCAGGGAATCGATGACCACAAAATTCGATTGATCCTGCTGGATATTCTGCAACGGAACATAGGTTCCCGAATCCCATTTTTCGCGGTTCTGGTCGTGCAGCACGGCGTGGCGATGCGCGAATGTGCCGCGACCGCAATCCTGCCCGCTCATGCGCACCGGATACCCGGTCGCGACCAGCGAGGCGTAGGCGAGATTTTCGGCCATGCCCCAGTCGAGTGGCTGCTCGCCACGACCCATTTTGCGACGCGCTTCCAATAATTTCTCAACCGACATATGCAATTTGAAATCTGATGGAATCTGCGTGAGCCGTTCGGCGTAATGTTTTAACGTTGCCATCGGCACGGTGGTGTCGGCCGGCGCGCGCCAAGTCTGCCCAAGGTAGGGTGCCCAATCCACTGCCAGCGACGGCTTGATGCCGTAGAGAATTTTGGTGTTGGTACTTTTGCCTGCGTCGAGTCGCGCACGAATATTGGTCACCAGATCGTCACCATGACCGACGGCGGTGGTGCCGTCGGCGGCGAGACGATCCGCGTAAAGTTTTCGCGTGCCCGGATGCTGGGCAATTTTTTTGTACATCAGCGGCTGCGTGACGAACGGCTCATCCTGCTCGTTGTG
>JANMPY010000223.1:0-7973 GCA_031370095.1 Betaproteobacteria bacterium | reverse complement strand
GAAAAGGCGGCCGAGGCGATTCTCGTTGACGCAGGACTGCGACCAAATGAGGGGTGACACCGATACCACTCGCAATGCACCAGCCACTACAGGAGGTTTCAATATGGCCACAAACTATTCCGACAAACCACACCCCATGCGCGTGCAGGCTCGCAAGGGATCGAAAGCTGAGCGCCTTTACTTTGACCAGAGCGCCTTACCGCAGGCGCTCGCGATGCCCAAAGCGATCGCACCGGGTATCAACCCATCGGTGATGGACGACCTTATGTATCACGGTGGCAAGGTCGTGCCACAGATGGAATTCCAGAACATTTACCTCGGCGGATCGGCGTCGTGGCAGGCCAGCGACATTGCGTTGATCGACACGGCGATAAATCTGGCGATGACCGACCGGCGACTCAACAACGTGATGCTGCAGTATTTTCCCGGCGTTGCTGTTTCGTGCGACATGCGCGAATCGTTCATCCTCGATGACGCCAAACCGAAGCGTCTGGAAGAGGCCGATGTCAGGGCAGTGGTCACCAGCCTTTACGATAGCTCGCTGCTGAAGAAAAAAGATCTGGACACCACCTTGTTCAATCTGGTTCTGCCTTCCGGGACAACGCTGCATTTGGGCAGTGCCTCCTCCACCCATGGTTTGGGGGGCTTTCACGGCTCGCTGCATATGCGTCGCGGTGGCAAAACGGTGACGCTTTATTACTCCGCCAATGTTTACTCGGAGTTGCTGGATGGGGGCGGCGAGAACGGTATCGTCGCTTTCAATCGTCCCTGGAAAAACGTGGTTGGCACGCTTTACCACGAGATTAATGAATTTCGCACCGACCCGGACGTAAACGATGCCATCGAGAAAAACAGCAACGATTTTATCGGCTGGAACTCGCGCCGCGGTCATGAAGTCGGCGACCAGCCGATCTTCGTTGCGACCAATCTCAATCAGGTATTCAAGGAAGTGCGAACAGCCAGTGGCAAGCGCCGCATCCCAACCCAGTTCATGTATTCCAACGCTGTACACGGACCGGAAGGCCCTATTTCCCAACCCCACAGTTGAACCAATAAGGAGATGATCATGCCCGTACGCTTGAATCAGCCGCTGTCGACGAGCCCCAACGCAGACGAGCAGGCAATGCTCGCCAATCTGCAGGGCAATATTCTCAAAGGCCATGGACGCAATCGAACTGCCACCATTTTCGTACGCATCAAGCGCGGCAAATCAACACAAGCGCGCGCCTTTTTCAAAAAGTACGCCGCGCAAAAAGTGATGAGCGCGGCAGACCAATTAACGGCCGCGGCGATTTTCCGCAAAAATCCCAACAGTCGCGATGCGCTGGTGACACGGGCTTTTGTGACGATTGTTTTGTCGAATAGTGGCTACGCGGCGTTGAAAGTGGCACCGGCGTCGACACCTGCAGACGCCGCCTTCGTCGCCGGCCTGAAGGCGCGCGGGCCGCTGCTGAACGACCCGCCCAAGGACAACTGGCACGTTGGCTATCGAGGCGATCTGCACGCCATGATACTCATCGGCGGACCGGCAGACACGCCGACCAGCGAGAAATCCACATTGGTTGAAAATGAAATTGCTGCCCTGGTCGCCCTTGCCCCTGCCTCGGCGATTACGTTTGTCGGGATGGAGCGAGGCCGTGGTTACGCCAATGCCAACGACAATGGTGTTGAGCATTTTGGATATGTCGATGGTCGCAGCCAGCCGTTGCTGCTTGATGCAGATGTCACCCGCGAGCGTCAGGTCATCGAACCGGGGCCGATGAAATGGGATCCCGCGTTTCCTCTCGCGCAGGTGCTGGTGAAAGATCCCGCCGTCAGTGATCCTAACGTTTTCGGCTCGTACTTCGTGTTCCGCAAGCTGGAGCAGAACGTCAAGGGTTTTAAGGCGGCGAAAGCAGGGCTGCAACTCAGACTGGAGGCGCTGGCGACTGCCGCAGGAAAAACATTTCCGGTCGAGCTCGCTGGCGCCATGATCGTCGGTCGTTTTGAAGACGGCACACCGGTCGTCACGCAAAGCGCTGGCGGCATGATTTCGCCGGTGCGCAATAACTTCGGTTTCGATAACGATCCCAACGCGCTCAAATGCCCGTTTGGTTCGCACATCCGCAAGACCAATCCGCGCGGAGATACGGCGCGCCAATTTGGCGTGCCGCTATCTTCGGAACGTGACCACATCATGGCGCGCCGCGGCATCACTTATGGCAAACGCAAACAGACAGGCGGGCAGTTTCAGGATGCGCCAACGAGCAGGGTCGGGTTGCTGTTCATGGCCTATCAATCGGATCTTCAGAATCAATTCGAATTCACCCAAGGTTCGTGGGCGAACAACGAGGGATTCCTGCTGGCCGGCACCGGTACGGATCCGCTCATCGGCCAGGGCGGCATATCGGCGCAAGAACATCCGGCAGGGTGGAATGACGCCGCTGCCCCTAAGGATTCTTCGCTGTTTGCGAATTTTGTGTCGATGAAAGGCGGTGAATATTTCTTCTCGCCATCGCTGGCGTTTTTCGCGCAGCTCTAGTGTCGCGACACCAGGGTCAATTCAAGGCTATTGCAATCCGAGGAGTCAGAAAATGACCACAGTTGCCACCGGGTTTTCGCTTAAGGATGGGGTCGAGTTGTTCTTTCTGTACGGCCCGTTTTTTATCACGCTGTTCATCATGATCTACGGCATTCGTCAGGCCAAGGGAGCGCTGGATAAAGCGGACGACGCCAATCCTCCCCGGCAGGATGCGTTGCGTTTATATCGGCGGATTTACGTCGCGGTCTGGGTATTCAGCGGTGCCCTGGTGGTGGCGTGCTGTGCGTGGTGGTTTGTGAATTTTGACAACGAGAGCAAGAAAAAATACGTGCTGCGCATGGACATCAGCGATGCGCAGCCGACCGACCGCTTCGAGCCCAAGACTGAGGGTGTTTTTGTTCGTACACAGGATATCAACGATCCGGATTTGCGGCGCGATGAGTTTGTTGTGGTTCAGGAAAAACCATTCCTTGATGGCGATGAAATCGAAATTGTCCACAAGAAAGGTGGCGATGCAGTGTTCAGGTATCCGATCAGATTGGCAGACCTTAAAGAGAAGAAAGGTTCGGCGTTCAGATTGAAACTTGAAAACGGCCAATACCAATTGGTACCGAAACAATCCCAGCCGGTACCCGCGAATAAATCCGCTGCTGAACTTTTTGGAGTTACCAGTGCGCACGCCCAATCGGGTCGCACCATCATCTACGGCAAGCGAATTGAACCAGCTGCAGTCGACCAAAATGCTGGTCTGGCCAAGCCTGGTGCATCGCTCACAATACCTGCTGCAAATTCCCCGGCACCCGGGACGATACAAGATTATTGGGCAGATCAGTTGAGTCGGAAGCGCCAAACCATCGGACGTCAGATTGAAGCACTGGATGCGCTCGACGCATCGCTTGCCAAGAATCGCGCGGCCATCGACTTGTTGCGGCCCATCGCAGCGGCCGAGATCAAAGGCGAAACCCTGCTGTCGCTATTGCTCAATCTTTCCAGACATCAGGACAAGCTGCTCGCATACAAGGCGCAGCGCTTGCTGGAAAAGACCAGCTACACCTCGTCCGTGATCAAGGTTGCGACCACAACCGGCTATTCGCCAGAGGTGCAGCGGCAAGCATTGATCGCACTGAACGAAAAACAATGGAAAGGCATCGGTGCCGAAGTGAGCGCGCTGGACAAGGCCAGCGTGAGTCGTCAGCAGGCTAACTTTGCAAAAACGCCCACCCCGGTCCCAAGCGCCACGTTCGACGGCACCAAGTATTACGCGCTGGTCACGTGGCCAGCGCTCATTGAAAGCCAGACTAAATGCCTCGCCGAGAAGTTGAAGCAACAGAAGAGTGAAAGTGGCTCGTCTGTTGTTGACCTGGGCAATATTTCGAAAGGCAGCTCGGTGAGTTTCACGTTTGATTCGCGCGCCGATGCAACAGTGTTCGCCGATTCGGTAAAGGGTTGTGGCGCTAAAACCGAATTCGTCTATTTCGGCGACAAGAGATTGGCTGCAACGCGGCCCTAGTGTCGCGACGCCAGGCTCGCTACGCGTTCGGCGCGAACAACAAAATTGCCGCATCGACTGGAAAAAACCGGAGATTGCAATGCAACCCAACGCCAATACTGAGCCAGCTCCGCCGCCGGTACCATCGTCACCCGATTACGCGTTCGAACGAGACCGCGCAACGCATCGGCGCGATGCCATGCGGATACAGCGACCGGAAGCCCACGCCAATACGCAATGGGGGCTCGCCCTTTCCGGAGGCGGGATTCGCAGCGCAACGTTCAGTCTGGGGGCGATGCAAGGAATGGAAAAAACGTTCGCACCGGTGCCCTCCACATCATCGACTACAACAGCCCCGGCGGCGACCAGCATGCTGCGCCAATTCGATTATCTTTCCACCGTCAGTGGCGGCGGATACATCGGCGGCTTTTTCTCGAGTTTGTTCGTGCCGGGCAGACTGGATCGCCCGGCACCGCCGGTTCAGTCTGGAGGCGCTGCGGTCGCTTCTGCGGCGTTGTCGGACAAGCAGGTCGCAGATCAGGCCTATCGTGTGTTCACCGAAGAGCCACCCACGCGACTGCGAAGCGAGACCACCTACGACCCGCAAAGACCCGGACTCGCGGCTCTCGCCTGGCTGCGGGAAAATGGCCGCTACCTGATACCCAGCGGCGCGGGGGATTTGGCCTACGCTGTTGCAGTGCATATTCGCAACTGGTGTGGTGCCCACTACGTGCTCGGCACCGTTTGCTTCGGTCTGTTCGCCTTCCTCGCGATGCTTCGTTCGCTTGCCGCGCATGCGGGGCTGCCAGGGGTCGGCGAGACCGGGTTTCTCGCCGTTTTTGCAGAGCACGAACGTGACGCAATCGTCGGCGTGCTCCTGACCGTTGACATGCCGCTCGATCTGAACTCGATCTGGTGGAGCCCCTGGTGGTGGTTACTGTTGCCTACCATCGCGCTGTGGATTCTGCCGGCAGGTCTTGCGTTCTGGCTGACCCATCCTGACGAAAGCGACGATGCGGTCGGTGGCGCGAGAACCTGGTCGATCGCCGCAACAGTGTGCGTCGGCATCGGAATTTTGATGTTGTCGCTCGCATACTTCATTGATCGGCAGCATCCGTTCTGGCAGCCCATTGCCTATTTACTCGCCGCCGAAGGCCTGCTGGCGACGTTTGGTCCTGTTTGGTATGTGCTGACAGCCGCCTTCAATGAAACCGTTACGCGACGACGCGTCGTTCTGACGCGCCGATTGTCAACCGGCATGATTTGCGCGGCGCTGATTGGCGCGGTCGCATTAATCGATACCATCGCGCAAACGCTCTATGTGCAGGGGGCCAATATCTGGCAATCGTTGAGCCCGGCCATCGTTGCGGCGGTGTTGATATGGTTCGCGCGGCAGCTGTCGAGCATGGGCAGCGAGCGCAAAGCGCCGCCATGGCTGGCGAAAATCCCGCTTCGTAAATTGGCCGCTATCGCGGGCACTATTCTTGCACTGCTGGTCGCGGTGATGTGGGCGCAAGCGATGCTCTGGATCGCGTGGAACGGACTGTGGCCGGATCCCGACGCCTTCGCTTCTCGCGACGCACATCTGCCGTATTTGTTAATTGTGTTGCTCGCCGTCGGCCTGAATTTGGTGATTACATTGGCGGCGGGGCGATTTCCAGGTTTTCTGAATCTGTCGACGTTGCAGGGAATTTATACCGCCCGCATCACGCGTGCGTATCTTGGTGCCAGTAATTCGCTGCGCTTCCTTGCCGGTCAGGAACACTTGCGCAGTGTGACCGAGCCCGCGCCTGGCGACCTCATGGAGATCGCTGATCTGTATCGCAACGCCTATGCGCCGATGCACATCATCAACACCTGCATGAATCTGACCAGCGACCCGACCGAACAACTCGTCCAGTCGGATCGTAAGGGTAAGCCGCTCGCCGTCATTCCGGGCGGTTTGGCTTACGACAAAGAAACCTTTCCGATGCCGCAACCGGACGCCAGAACCGAGACGGGTGCTGCGCTGACTGTCGGCGAATGGATCGGTGTTTCCGGTGCTGCGTTTACCACCGGGCTCGGGCGCGGCACCAGTCTGAGTTACTCGTTGTTGCTGGGTCTGGCCAATGTGCGGCTCGGTCGGTGGTGGGGATCGCAAATTCGTGCCAGTTCGCTAAAGGTTCGTGACACCGGCTTGCGGGCTGCATTCAAAACACAAATTTATCTTATCGATGAACTGCTGGCGCGGTTCCACGGCACCCGTCGCGCCTGGCAATATCTCTCCGATGGCGGCCATTTCGAAAACACCGCCGCCTACGAATTGCTGCGGCCCGAACGCAAAATAAAGTTGATCGTGATCTGTGACTGCGGTGCCGATCCGAAATACGAATTTGGCGATTTGGCCAATCTCACGCGGCTCGCGCGAATCGATTTCGGGATCGAGCTGGAGGTCGATGGCGCGGTCACCAACGATGTGAATCTTGGTAGCGTTTTTGGCAAGACCACCGACTTTTTCCGTGGCAAGGACGGCGTGTTGCCATCGCACGACAAATGCGCCGTTCTGGTCAATGTCTATCACGACGCTCGCTTGTCCAACATTGAAGTCGGCGAGCGCCGAAAGGATCCCGATGCGCGAATCATCATTCTCAAACCGCGGCTGCTGACGAGTTCCGCTGCCGACCTTTGCGAATACCGCGCCACACACCCCGCATTTCCACAGGAGCCGACTGCAGATCAGTTTTTCGATGAGGCGCAATGGGAGAGCTATCGGCGGCTCGGAATGGAAGTCGCGATGCGGGTTTTCCCCGGGCGGGATTCTTCGCCAGCCTATCGCGCAGCGTTTTTTGAAAAAATCCTCGCGTGATGGGATCGAATGGCTGCTGCACGATAAAACCGCCGACGCGCCCGGCATCCGACGCCACGCCAAACACCCGTGAAGGAGACTTTCCATGATCGAATTCGACCCCGGACCACCACCCGCGTTTGCGCAGTTGTTCGCAGCGTGCCCCGATTACAAACCGTTCAAACAACATTTTTGGATCGACTGGGGCCCGGTGTTTTATCGGGGGCGACTCGACGGTTCCGCGAAGCTGTTGTGCATCGCCTCCGATCCCGGTGCCACCGAGCGCATCGCCGGTCGCACGCTGGTGGGCGATGCAGGGCAGCGCGTGCAAGGTTTTCTTGCAAAGGTTGGCATTACGCGAGCATACCTGTGCCTCAATGCATTTTCGCTTGGCCTGTTTCCGTCGCACGCCTCACAGGCAGATGAAGTGCTCAAAGATCCGCTACATCTTGCCTGGCGAAACCAGCTCTACGATTTGGCCAAGGGCGCAAATGTAGTGGCGATTCTCGCCTTTGGCGGACAGGCGCAGGCTGCGGTGAAACTATGGCCGGGCAAAGGCAGCACGCCGGTACTCAACATACCGCACCCCAGCAGCCGCGACGAATCGGTGCTGGTCGCGCGCTGGGCCACCGCCATCAGCGAATTGCGCGCGATGGTTGCTCCGGACGTTGATGGCAATACCGCTTTGCCGAATTACGGCGTGAAATTTCTCGAAAGTGATTACGCGCCAATTCCACGGCGGGACCTGCCTTTCGGAGCGCCGCCGTTTCTCGGCGACGACGCATGGCGACGCACCGCGATTCCGCCGCATGCGGGCAGCGTATCGCGGCCCACACCGGACGATCGCCACACACTCATCTGGCTCGCGCCCAAAACATCATGAGGACCAGCGCGCAAAACCAGAAGCTGCGCGCCTACCGGGGACGCGTCGTAACCATGGATGCCGGCGACAGGGTCATCGTCGACGGAACCGTCTGCATTCGCGGCAACGAGATCGTGGCGGTGTTGCCAGCGGGCGCGCCATTGCCCTTGGAATTTGCCGCTGTCGCCGTCACCGCAACGGGCGGCACCATTTATCCGGGGCTGATCGAGTTGCACAACCACCTAAGCTACGACGCGCTAAAAATTTGGGCGGTGCC
>JANMPY010000211.1:0-4925 GCA_031370095.1 Betaproteobacteria bacterium | reverse complement strand
CATTATGATTCGTGCATGGAGTGTATCAACCATGTCGAAGCCGGGTTCAGGAACGCCATCAAAAAAGGTTTGTTGCCGCGAGAAGTCAACGCGCGCCGCGCTGCGCGGGGAATGCACGCTCTGATCGACGGCATGATCGCGAACTGGCTGCTGAACAGCGATTTCATCTCGCTAACGCGGGACGCGGAACCAATTATTGATTGCTATCTGTTGGGGCTCCGCGCGACGTCGCCGCTGGTGAAACTCAAGCCAAAGCCAAAGCGAATCGCCAAATAATGTTACTTGGCAAACAGGTAAAGTAGTAACCCCAGCGCGATGATGGCGAGCGTCACCACCACGGCAATGTGGATCAAGGTGTTGTCGGCGGCGCGACTGTCTATCGCTTGCAGCTTCATCGTCGCTGTCCCTGTGGAGACCATGCTGGGTCGCGAAAGTGTCGGGGCGATGTAGGGTAGCTCGCTTGACCACGGCGAAGGACGCGGCACTGCGGTTGGCAGGGCAGACGGTCGTGTCGCGTTCGATTGTGTCGCAAGCAGTCCGGTGATGGTGCCTTGGTAGGCACGCATTTTCCGGGTGTCAGAAATGTATTGGTCAAATTCCGCAGTTTGATTGGTCATCACCGCGAGTTTGAGCGTGGCATCAAATGAGTCAAACGCTTTGGCGATTTTCAGTGGCTGTGCATCGTCGTCGGATTCGTCTTTTTTTTGATAACGACCAATGCTAAGTGTGTTGATCGAAATATTGCCATTTGCGGTGGCGGCTACGGCAGCGGGCGGCGTGTCTTCGGTTGGCCGTGCGACCAGTAGCCGTTTTACGTCGTTCAAATCGTTCGCGAACTCGCGCATTGATTGATAGCGGTCATCGACCGTTTTGGCCAGTGCTTTGTTGATGATCAGGTCGAGCATCGCCGGTACTTGCCGATTCGTGGCGGATGGCGCGGGCGGCTGGCTGTTGACGGTCGCATACATGATGGCGTTAACGTTATCGCCATCGAAAGGTGGCGTGCCGGTGAGCGCCTCATGTAACACCACACCGAGCGAAAAAATATCGGTGCGGTAGTCGAGATCTTTGCCGATGACCTGCTCGGGAGACATGTAGCGCGGGCTGCCCAAAATCAGGCCGGTCATGGTCTTGACGGCTGAAGTTGGCATGCGCGCAATGCCAAAATCAGTGATCTTGGCCAGACCACCACGCACGACCATGATGTTCGACGGCTTTACGTCACGGTGGACGATGTCGTTCTCGTGCGCAAATTCGAGGCCTTGGGCGATTTGTGCAATCCAGTCAACGGTCGAAGCAACAGGCGGCACCTCCTGACCATCGGCGAGAATATCCTTTAGCTCTTTGCCATCGAGATATTCCATCGCCATGTAGGCCATGTTTTCGTTGCGGCCAACGTCATATATCGTCACGATGTTCGGGTGATTCAGTCGGCCCGCCGCTTTGATTTCCTGCCGAAAGCGCGCTTCGAATTCTTCGATTTCATCGCGGCTCAGATTGAGATTGACGGTTTTGATCGCGACCGTTCGGTCAATCATCGGGTCGACCGCCTTATAGACGACGCCCATCGCTCCTTGGCCGATGATGCTTAAAATTCTGTAGCGACCGAGCGTTTCAATCATTGTTTTTTGCTTGGTGCAGATTGTTGTTTGGCTTTCACCGTACGAAACGATGGTCCCCACGATGGGTGTCCCGCTTCAGCAGGTGTTAAGCTGAAATTCGCATCAAGCTTGAAAATTGATTCAAACGTTGTGCGGCAAAGCTTCATGCGATTGGTCAGGCAATAGCTGAACGCAATCAACTTATGCGCGGTGATCTGGTCTGTTGTAGCCAACGGCTCCTTGAGCGCATCCTGAAAAATCTTGATGCTCTTGTTGTAGTCCGCATCGTCGTATGCACTCATGCCCTGAAGCATTATTTTTTCGCCTGCTGGCATTGACTTGGACGGTGTGGGCAGGGCGCGTCCGGACCGGCGCAGTTCGATTTCGGTTCGCGTCAGGCGATAGACCGGTCCCCAAGCGGGATGTCC
This sequence comes from Betaproteobacteria bacterium, assembly GCA_031370095.1. GTDB lineage: Bacteria > Pseudomonadota > Gammaproteobacteria > Burkholderiales > Usitatibacteraceae > UKL13-2. Next base: position 2,896 of record JANMPY010000211.1, on the reverse strand, counting down.
GGCCTCGGCGGTCGACAGCTCGAACTTTGGGTCGAGCGCGATGAGTTTTTCAAACTCTTCCTTGCCGCTGGCTTCGCGACCATTCAAGCAATGAATAAAGGCCATGTGTTTGCGGGCGGTTAGCTGCTCCGCTAGGGCAAGCTGCCGACTGTCGAGCGCCAGCAGAAATTTCTGCATGGCCTCATCATAATTGCCACTGTCGTATTTTTTCAGGCCGTCGGCAAGATTCGTTTGAGCGCGTTCCGCGCGCTGCAGATTGGCGGTCTCCACAACAGTGGGCCCGGTCGGTTTTTGCGGCGGTGCGGCACAGCCGCCGATGAACAATATCAAGGCGACGGACGCGACAGGGCCAAACCAGGGTTTGGCATATGTTCTGTGGTTTGGCGGTGACAGGCGGCGGATCATCTATTGACCTCGAATTTGGCTCGCGGGCGCGGTCGATTGCGGGAGACTACTGAAACTTATATTTCACGTCGACGTCCTCTTTCACCTTGACCTCGATATTGGTCACATAAGGCGTGAACGTGCCATTCTTTACTTCAATCTTGTATTTTCCTGGTGCCAATTTAATCTGTTTCAGTGGTGGTGAATTGCCGATTGACCGATTGTTCACAGATACCGCACCCCACGGGTCAATTCGCAAACGGACGGTGCCCTGGTCGGCAAGCTTGAGTGCAGCGGCTTTTGCAGCCTCGACCGCCGCCTCCTTTTGAGAGACGGTCTTTAGAGTCTTGTCGATATCACCAGCAGGTTTCGCAGGCTCAAGCGGAAAGGCCGAACCCGTCGACGGACGGCCCGAGGCTGCGGGGTTGGACGCAGCCGGAGTCGTCGCTTCGGCCGGTTTTCCGGCATCTGTTGCAGGGGTCGTCAGCGCCGCCGGTGCTGCTGCGCGCGAAGCGAGTTGCGACGTGGTCGACGCTGTCGTTAAGTCAATTTTTTCAGGCGCTGCCGTTTTCTTCATCCAAGCGGCAACAATCAATGCCAATACCAATGCCGCCAATAAGCTGCCGACAATAGTGAGCTTCTCGCGATCTTGCAAGAACGGCAGCGCCTTGTCCTCTACAGTCTCAGCAGCGGGCGTGCCCAACGGCTGCATATCGTTCTCGACCTCACTGCCTTCATTGCGATGTCGGTTTTGCCAGCTGGCTTTGGGATTGGTCGAGGCGGCGCGGTCTGCGAGCCCCGCTCTGGCCTGATTAAACGCCGCAACAGACTCGCCGACGACGTAGATTTCATGTTCACGCACGTGCTTGTCGGTGCGCGATCCTTCATACTTGAAAAGCTTCGCATACTCATCCGAGATGACCGAAACCACGTCGAAAAATGAACGTGACACGACAATTTGTCCGGGGCGCGCAAAGGTCATGATGCGTTGCGCGACGTTAATGCCGTCACCGACAATATTTGGATGGCCGTTGATGTCGCGTAATAGCTTTACAGGGCCCAAGTTGATGCCAATGCGGACCGAGAGCGCGCCTTGCGGCCCGATGTCGATATCTTCCTGCGCAGAATTTTCCGGTAGCGAAAGACTGGCGTAGGCACGTTGCAAAAAATCACGCATGTGCATGGTGACGAAAAGTGCGTCTTCGGGATCGCCCAGAAAGCTCATCGCCGCACCATCACCCGTGTCAAGAATGATGCGCTGCTCCAGCGCAATATCCTTCAGCGATTCCGCGAGCAACGACGTGAAACGGTCTTTGAGCGCAATCTGCTCGGAGACCGATTTTTTTGAATAGCCGACGATATCGGCAAAAACAACGCTGCCGATAAACGTACGATTTCCTTGATCGAGCATGTTACTCACGGTTTTGAGCTGGATCCTGTAGGTGCGATTGAGCGGGGCGCAAATTATGTGTTCTTTCCGTATGTTACCGAAATCTCGTGGTGATTCGAAACATATCGCGAGGTAATAACGAACGCGGTCACGGTATGCGTGACGAATTTGCGCCGCAATCGAGCATCGCCCCCGACAGCGGGGCGCTGTCACTCCCGGCCAGGAAAAGAAAATATCGCGCCAGCGATGCCATTTCCGGAATTTCAGTCGCCAGCTCACCGGGATGGCTCTTGCTGCGCATCGGACTGGCGACCGGTCCCGGTAGGCAGAGATTAAAACGCACCTTGGCCTGCCCGTCCATTTCGTCTGCCCAGATTGCGGTGAGGTTGGCTAACGCACTTTTGGAAACCGAAAACGCGCCCCAAAAAGCTTTAGCGTCGACCGCGTGTGTTTCGGTGAGGAAAATCACCGATGCGTCCGTCGCGCGTTTCAGCATTGGCATGCAGATTTTGGTCAGTGCGGCCGGCACGGCGAGATTTACACGGGTATGTTGTTGCCACGATGCGAGGTCTTGCAGCGTCAACGGCATGCACGAAACAAAGTGACTGGCAGCGTGAAACATCACGTCAAGTCGACCAAAAGCGACGTGGATCGACTGGGCGAAGGCATCCAGCTCGGCTTCGGTCACTTTCAAAAAATCCATCGGCATGATAGCCGGCTGCGGGAGGCCGGCTTCGACGATTTCATCATAGACCGCCTCAAGTTTTGGCACGTTACGTCCGTGGAGGATGACTGTTGCGCCATGCTGCGCAAAGGCCAGCGCGGCAACTTTGCCTAAGCCCTGACCCGCGCCAGTGACGAGGGCGACGCGATCTTTGAGTAGATCGATTCGAGGTTGATAGTCGGCGGGTAGCGTTGAAATGGCGAGATTCATTGGTTAGTTTTAGCGGTTGAAAAATGCAAATATTTCTTGGTCTGATCTGCAGCAGCGATGCCGTTTCGAACAGCGCCTTCGAGAGTGGCGGGATAATCTCCCGCCACATAGTCCCCAGCAAGAAACACGCCGGGATAGCAAGTTGCCACCGTTGGACGATGCGCGTTTGGCGTACACGCGAAGGTGGC
>JANMPY010000192.1:0-11865 GCA_031370095.1 Betaproteobacteria bacterium | reverse complement strand
TGATATTTGTCCGCCTGCCACGCGCCGCTTAACATCACCTCGCGCAGCGTCGATACCGCATCCCAGCAATCGACAAAGCGCACATACAAAGGTGTGAAACCGAAGCGCATCAAATTCGGCTGCCTGAAATCGCCAATCACGCCGCGATCAATGAGTGCCTGCATGATCGCATAAGCGTGTTCATGTGCAAACGAGAGTTGACTACCGCGTGTCGCCGGATCAACCGGTGACACGCAGGTGAAGTTGAGTTCGCCGCATTGCTGATCAAAGAGCGTGCGAAATAATTCGGATAGCGCCAACGATTTTTTGCGTACCGCATCCATTGATGTATTGTCGAACGTGTCGATGCCACATTCCAATGCGGCCATTGCGATCACCAAGGGTGTGCCGCAAAGCATGCGCTCTATGCCCGGCGCGGGCATGTAGCTGCTGGCGAATGCGAACGGCGCTTGATGCCCGAACCAGCCGGACAAGGGCTGCGCAAAATTTGCCTGCAATGATTTTGTGACGTAAAGATAAGCGGGCGCGCCAGGCCCGCCGTTAAGGTATTTGTAGCCGCAACCGACGGCAAGCTCGGCGCCGTGTTTGTTCAACTCAAGCGGAACCGCCCCGGCACTATGGCTTAAATCCCAAACAATGCGCGTGCCGACTTTTTTTGCGCACGCATTCAAGCGGGCCATGTCGTGCAATCTGCCGGTGCAATAGTCGACCTGCGTAATCAGCGCGACGGCCACATCGGCATCCAGCGCGCCTTCAATTTCGGTCGAGTCGGCCAACTTTAAGGTGTACCTGCCACCGAGCAGCGCGTTCAGTCCTTCGGCAATATAAAGGTCGGTCGGAAAATTGCCGCGCTCGGAAAGAATCACCCGCCGCTCTGCCACGTCCTCAAGCGCCAACGCGCCTGCCAGCAGCTTGAAAATATTCACCGACGTGGAATCGGCGATGATGACTTCATCGTCGGCAGCGCCCAGCAGTCGCGCCAGCTTCGCGCCGATGCGCTGTGGCAGCGTGACCCAGCCGTGCGTGTTCCACGAACGAATCAAATCGCGGCCCCATTGCTCGCGCACCACGCCGTTAATCCGTGCGGCTGTTGTCTTTGGCAACGCACCGAGCGAATTACCGTCGAGATAGACGACGCCTTCGGGCAACTCGAAACGCCCGCGATGATGCCGCAGTGGGTCGCTTGCGTCGAGCGCCTCGCAATGCGCGCGATTGATGATTTTTTTCTCCAGACCTATCATGCGAGCATTATCGCAGAGCACAGCTTATGATTGGCGCGTGAAGCCCGACGGAAATCCGAATCATTTACAACTTGCACCTTCCCAGTGGGTGCTGCGTTTTGCCGCGCTGGTTGCAGATGGTGGGCGGGTGCTGGATGTCGCGTGCGGCGCGGGGCGGCATTCACGTTTATTTGCGGCGGGCGGCCACACAGTTGAAGCGGTGGATCGCGACATTAGCGGATTCCTTGACGTGCCTGCAAGAGTAAATTTGCAGCAAGCCGATATTGAAGGCGAAGCGTGGCCATATGAGGACGAAAAATTCGCAGGCGTGATCGTCACCAACTACCTGCACCGCCCGTTGATGGCGGCACTCGTCGCCTGCGTTGCACCGGGCGGCGCGTTTATCTACGAAACTTTTGCGGCCGGCAACGAGGCATATGGCCGCCCCACGCGTCCGGATTTTCTGCTTAAGCCGGGCGAATTGCTCGAAGCCGTTCGTGGTCAACTGCGTGTCGTCGCGTTTGAAGATATTTATGTGGATTCACCGAAGCCGGCCAAAGTGCAGCGGATTGCGGCAGTGCGTGAGACGTAAAACCCCGGTCGTCCGTTGCGGCTTTTGGACGTTAGTTACGCTAAAATGCCGGATTAATTGAACATGTCCCAAAGCCCTATGTTGACCGGAAGCCTCGTCGCCATTGTTACCCCCATGTTGCCCGATGGCGCGCTCGATTTTGCGCGCCTGAAATCGTTGATCGACTGGCATGTCGCAGAGGGCACGGATGGCATTGTCATTGTCGGCACCACTGGGGAATCGCCGACGGTGGATTTTGATGAGCATCGCACGCTGATCAAAGCGGCTGTGGAATACACCGCGAAGCGTGTGCCGGTCATCGCTGGCACGGGCGGCAATTCGACCAAGGAAGCGATTCACCTAACTGAATTCGCCAAACTCGCCGGCGCCGACTATGCGCTGTCTGTCGTGCCGTATTACAACAAACCGACGCAAGAGGGGCAGTATCGCCATTTTCGCGCGATTGCCGAGTCGACCGATTTACCCGTCATTTTGTACAACGTGCCTGGCCGTACGGTCGCCGATCTTGCCAACGACACGACGCTGCGCCTGGCCGAAATTCCCAACATCGTCGGCATCAAGGACGCGACCGCGAGCATGGCGCGTGGTGCCGATTTGTTGAAACGGGCACCGAAAGACTTCGGCATTTATTCCGGCGAAGATGTGTCGACATTACCGCTGATGTTGCTCGGCGCACACGGCACCATCTCGGTCACAGCCAACGTCGCGCCACGCCTGATGCACGAGATGTGTACTGCCGCGCTGAAAGGCGATGTCGCGACGGCGATCAGTATCAATAATCGCCTGCTCGGGCTGCACAACCAATTATTCCTCGAATCCAATCCCATCCCGGTAAAGTGGGCGCTCCAGCAAATGGGCTTGATTAGTTCCGGTATCCGCCTGCCCCTCACCCCGTTTGACGCGAAATTTCATGGCCTCCTGTTGGAAGCGATGCACGCGGCAGGCATTCATGAAAAGTTAAAGGAAGTCGCATAGATGAGCCAGAAGCGTAATTTATTTGTCGCGGTCGCCGCAGTAATCGCTAGTGTCGCGCTCACCGCGTGCGGGTCGTTCGGCACGTCGGGCAAAAATACCGACTACCGTTCGCAAGGCGGCAAAGTTGCCTCGTTAGAGGTGCCGCCCGATCTCACCTCGCCTGTCGTGGATGACCGGTTTGTTATTCCGGATCCAAAGGCGACCACTTTTTCGACCTACAACCGCGAACGTGGCAATGCGCCCGCCAGCAGCAACGTGGTGTTGCCGGCTGTCGATGGCGCGCGCATAGAGCGTGCTGGTGAACAGCGCTGGCTGGTGGTCAAATCGTCGCCCGACAGAGCGTGGCCGATCATCAAGGAATTCTGGGCCGAGACGGGTTTCATCCTGAAGCGTGAAAGTCCGGAGGCCGGCATCATGGAAACCGATTGGGCGGAAAATCGCGCAAAAATTCCAATGGACATCGTGCGACGCGCCGTCGGTCGCGTGCTGGATGGCCTTTACGATAGCGGCGTTCGCGATAAATTTCGTACGCGGCTTGAGCCCGGCGTCGAGACGGGCACGACCGACATCTACATCAGTCACCGCGGCCTCGAGGAAATTTACACCAACACCGACAAGAGCAGCGTGGGCTGGCAGCCACGTGCGGCCGACAAAGAGCTCGAAGCTGAAATGCTGGCGCGCTTGATGGCCAAATTCGGTGCCGCCACGGCGGGCAAAGCAACGGCCACTACCGCTGCAGGCGGGCCCGCAGCGTCGACCGTGGCCGCACGCGCTTTCTACGCACCGGACAAGAGTGGTGCGCTGAAGGTGAACGATCCCTTCGACCGCGCTTGGCGCAGTGTCGGGCTGGCACTCGACCGGATCGGCTTTACGGTGGAGGATCGTGATCGTTCCAAGGGGCTTTTCTTTGTGCGCTACATCGACCCTGATGCAGAGGCCAAGTCGAGCAGTGGCGGAAAAGGGTTTTTCGACAAACTCGCGTTCTGGCGCAAGGACGATCCTTTATCGAAGCCGCAATACCGCATTTTTGTTGCTGAATCGGGTGGCACTTCGGACGTGACGGTGCAAAGCGCCGATGGCAAGCCCGATAATTCGAGCACCGCCAAGCGTATCTTGAGCCTGCTGCTGGAGCAGCTCAAGTAGCCGCGACGATTCAAAAAAATAACATGCATGCAAGTTCAAACGGGCCCGCCATGTTTTATGCCGGGCCCGTTTTGATTGTTGAGCGTTTGCGTTGAGCTTGCGTTTTACATCCCTCGGCAGCGGCAGCGAGGGCAACGCGCTCATCGTCCAGGTGGGTGAGACGGTGGTGATGATGGATTGCGGGTTTGGTCTCGCCGTGACCGAGGCCAAGCTTGCTCGCGCGGGGCTTACGCCGGGTGACATCGACGCCGTGCTGGTCACGCACGAGCATTCAGACCACATCGGCGGTGTCGCCCGGTTTGCCCGCAAACACGACCTTCCTGTGTGGCTCACGCACGGTACCGCCAAGGTACTAAACGCTGGGTCGCTTCCCTGCGCGCTAATCAATTTTGTCGATCCACACGTGGCGTTTTCAGTGGGTGACATACACGTCACACCGTATTTTGTGCCGCACGACGCTTATGAGCCGGTGCAATACCTATTCTCCGACGGCAACGCGCGTCTCGGCGTACTCACCGATACCGGCTCGATTACCGCGCATATTGAAAACACCTTGTCCGGCTGTGATGCGTTGGTGCTCGAATGCAATCACGATCTGGACATGTTGATGAACGGCCCTTATCCGGCAAGCCTCAAAAAACGCGTGTCCGGCAGATTCGGGCATCTCGACAACGTCACCGCCGCCTCATTGCTGGCAGCGATTGATTGTTCGCGACTAAAGCACATTCTCGCCGCGCATTTATCGCAGCGTAATAATTTACCGGCGCTGGCAACAGCGGCACTCGCGGGCGCGCTCGGCTGCGAGGCGGGCTGGATTGGTGTTGCTGAACAAGGCAACGGTTTTGACTGGCGGGAAATATAGTCGAATGCGTTCGCTGGCCAAATCAGCAGTGGTTAAGGCGCAAAAATCGCTAAATCTCTAGTACTGGCGCGCCTCGCAGGTCAGAATGCCGCCACAATCCGCGCCAAATATAGAGTTTATCCACAGTTTTCTTGTTTTGCTTCCATGGCATATGCGGGGTCCACAAACAAAAAAGCCGACGTTGCGTCGGCTTTTTTGCGTTACTGCTTCGAAAAAATTACTTCTTCGGTGCAGCAGCTTTTGCAGCTTCAACAGCTTTTGCGGCGGAGTCTTTAGCAGCATCAACAGTCTTGGCAGCTGAGTCCTTAGCAGCATCCATGGTCTTGGCAGCTGAGTCTTTAGCAGCTTCCATGGTCTTGCCGGCTGAGTCTTTGGCAGCGTCCATGGTTTTGCCAGCTGAATCTTTGGCAGCGTCCATGGTTTTGACAGCAGCGTCTTTAGCCGCATCAACCATCGGTGCGACAACAGGTGCGGCAGGAGCAGCAGGAACAACTACCTCGACTTTAGGAGCTGGCACAACTTTTGGTTCTTCTTTGCCACAAGCGGCCAGGCCGAGTGCAGCGATTGCAGCGATGAGTATTGACTTATTCATGTAATTCCCTTGAGAAAAAATTTGATCAAAATTTTTATCGGCTGTTGTGACCTTCCAGCCATCACCATGACACTTAAAAAACGATTTAAGTTACCTTTGATGCTGTAATGCTGTTTCGACCGACCCAAGAGTATAACAGCATCGTGGTGCGGCGCACAATACCGGACTGTCAATTGTCCTTACAAGCCAAGATTGCTGCCGGTAACAGCTAATTCGCTTTGATCCCAGATTTCCTCAAACCGCTCCAGGAATGGCCGCGTATCGGTCGCGCTGTGCAATGTCACCACCGAACGCGGGTGGTCGATATGCAGTTTGTGCCAGAAATGCGCATCGTCGGCGATCACCATCGGGTCGTGGGCCTCGACCGCCTGCCCAAGCGTGCGGTGGATCTGAATTTGCCCTGAAAACTGCGTGAGCAGCGCGACCAGGCGCGGAACCTCGCTCTCAATGCTCCGGGTATCGTGAAGCACAATACGCAATTTGTGATCTCGGCTTGCCAGCAGCATTTTACGCAACGTCTCGATGCGTGCGGCTTTACCGAATTCACGCTCTTTCAACAGCTTCGGGTCTGCGTCAAAAATGCGGATTTCGCGTCGCGCCAGCGCGAGCACTTCATCGATGGCGGCGCGAGCTTCAGTGCGCGTCTCCATCAGGCGATAGATTTTTTCCGGTGGGGAAACGTTTGCTTGCGGCTCGTTCATTTGCGCCTCCTTGTCAATTCAACCCATGCCATCAATGCTGTTTTCAATGGCGTGCAATCGTCAACACGCCGTCGCAATAACATTCGTACAAAAACACCAACGCCGCTTTTGAATCGACTTTGGCGACGGTCGACGCGGGAAGTAAACGTTTATCTCCCAGCTCGCGCATGAGAGTTGCGACGGCGCGAACCGGTGCATGACTTTCGCCGTTGATGAAAACATTTTCGTCATCGACCAAAATTCGCGTTTTCAAATCGAGCTCAAGACCATGCCGCCTGGCGAGTTTCGCGAATGCATTGGCCGTCATCGGCGTTTCTGGCGCGTCGAAAATGACATGCGATTTTGGCTCGGTAAGATAACAACCGGTAAATCGGCGAATCATCAATCGATCACATACAGCAGTTTGGACGTCGCCAAGCAGCGCGGCAAAACGCGCGCGCATCGCGGCGTCGATTTCGGCCGGATGTTGTGTGGATTTCAATTCAGGGTCGGCATAGAGCCCGGCCAATTGCAGGTCATCCCGCAGGTAATCCAGAAAGGCCACGCTCAAATCCTGTTTTGACGGCGCACGAAAGCCGATTGACCACGTCAGGCAATCGGTCTCAGCGATGCCATTGTGCGCAACGCCTGGCGGCAAATACAACATGTCGCCCGTGTCGAGTACGAATTCTTCTGTTGGTTTGAAATTTGAAAGAATTTTCAGTGGCAAGTCTGGTTGCAATCGCAGATCATTCTGGCTGGAAATTTGCCAGCGACGCCTGCCCATGCCTTGCAACAAAAAAACATCGTAGCTATCGAAGTGCGCGCCAACGCCAGCACCCGCAACCGCATAGCTCACCATCAAATCATCGATTCTTGCGTTTGGAATAAAGTTGAAACGCGCCAGCAGATCGTGCGCTTCATACGAAAAATGCTGCACGTCCTGCACCAGTACCGTCCAGAACTTATTTTTCACCTTACGTAAATCACTTGCCGACAACGGGCCGTGTTTAATCTGCCACGCGTCTGCGTCGCGCGTGATGAGCCGGCTTTCGGCATCGTCGCGTCGCGCCAGCGTGAGCACTTCGCTTTTGGTCAATGGTGCGGTGAACCCGGCAATCGCGTTGCGAATCAGCAGCGGTTTCTTCTGCCAGTAATCGCGCAAAAAAACTTCCGCACTCATGCCACCGAGCAGCGGCAATGTCGGTGAAAGTGACTCAAGATTGTTTTTTTGGGGGGCGCGCGGAAACATTGAAAAGAGGTCTTGCAGTGCCTTAAACAAAATGCGTTAGAATAAATTTGTGCTTAAGCAATTCAACGCGAAAAAAGTTGACGCGATTTAATTTCACATTTGAACTGGACAACAATGTTACACGTTGGTTCGAGAGCTCCCGCATTTGAACTCCCTGACGCAAGCATGGAAATGATCCAGCTTTCCAGCTTCCGCGGCAAGAAAAATGTCGTCCTGTATTTTTATCCGCGCGATGGCACGCCCGTCTGCACGATGGAGGCGATCAATTTTTCGGATCACGAGGAATCCTTCGACGAGTGCGATACCGTCGTCTTTGGTGTCTCGCGTGATGATTGCCTGGTGCATGAAGAGTTCCGCGATAAACACGGTCTCTCGCTTCAATTACTATCGGACGCCGAATGCGAGGTCATGAAGAAATACGAAGTCGCCACCGACCATGCCGCCAATGGTAGCAATGGTGTTGCGCACACGAGCGTGCAGCGCGCCACTTTTGTGATCGATAAAAAAGGCATGGTGCGGCATATCCTTCGCGACCTGAATCCACGTGAACATGTCGCTTCCGTTTTAAAACTTGTCAGGCAGATACATGGTCATTGAACAAAACACAGTGGTAACCCTTGAAGCAAAAATAAAAGACAGCGATGGCAACGCGCTGGGCAACGAAGCCGAAACGATGGTGTACCTGCACGGCGATCATGGCGGCATATTTCCGCTGGTCGAGCAGGGCCTCAAAGGCAAGCAGGCCGGCGAGGAGTTCCACATTTCGCTGCAGCCTGAAGATGCGTTCGGCGAATACGATGAGGCACTGATCCGCGTCGAGCCGAAGGATGTTTTCCCGGCCAATATCACCGTGGGCATGCAGTTTGAAGGCGTGCCGCCCGGCGAAGAGGATGATCGCTGGATCGTTTACACCGTCACCGATATTGCCGATGGCCAGGTCGTGATTGACGGCAATCATCCGCTCGCCGGAGAGCGGCTATTGTTTTCGTGCGTGGTGAAAGAGGTTCGCGCGGCGACTGCCGAGGAGCTGGCGCATGGCCATGTGCATGGCGCGCACGGCGTGCATCACTGATTTTTATTTTCGCCAAGCGCTTTCAAGGCGTACAGTTTTTCCAGCGCCTCGCGCGGTGAGAGCTCATCCGGTTTGAGATCAGCGAGCGCATCCAGCACCGGATGTGGTGCGGACTCGATTGGTTTTATAGTGGGCGCGAACAAGTTTGCCTGCGCTGCCGGGATTGCCTCAGCGGTTTCCAATTTAGCTAAATGCTTCCGCGCAGCCCGCACCACTGACCTCGGCACGCCCGCCAACTGGGCAACCTGCAAGCCATAGCTCTGATTTGCAGGCCCCGCTTCGAGCTTATGCAGAAAAACAATCTTGTCTTTCATTTCGACCGCATCCAAGTGGACGTTGGCGAGATTTGAAAGCTCGGCATTCAAGTGGGTCAGTTCAAAATAATGCGTGGCAAATAAACAATAGCAGCGCGTTGTTTCGGCCAGATGTCGCGCAATCGAATAGGCCAACGCGAGACCGTCAAAGGTTGAAGTGCCGCGGCCAATTTCGTCGATCAGCACCAGACTGCCACTGGTCGCGTTGTTCAATATGGCTGCGGCCTCGGTCATTTCCACCATGAACGTTGAACGCCCGCCAGCCAAGTCATCTGACGCGCCGATCCGCGTCATGATTTGATCGATACGACCGATCTCGGCGAATCGCGCGGGCACGAACGAACCGGTGTGTGCCAGCAAAACAATCTGCGCGACCTGCCGCATATAGGTCGATTTGCCGCCCATATTGGGGCCGGTGATGAGCAGCAACTGCCGCGAACGCGAGAGATCGCAATCGTTGGCAATGAAACTCTCCACCTGACTTTCCACCACCAGATGGCGGCCACCGTGAATGGTGATGCGATCATCGTCAACAAACTTTGGCGGCTGCAAATTAAAACGCGCTGCATTGAGCGCGTTGGTGCAGAGCACGTCGAGCTCGGCCACCGCGCGCGCCATTGCGTGCAGCGACGGCACATGCGGCAAGAGTTGATCGAGCAGCGCATCGTATAAAAATTTCTCACGCGCCAACGCCCGCTCGCCTGCAGACAATGCCTTGTCCTCGAAAGCTTTTAATTCCGGTGTAATAAATCGCTCGGCGTTTTTCAGGGTCTGTCGACGGCGATAGTCGTCCGGTACTTTATCGAGTTGGCCTTGCGTGACCTCGATGAAAAAGCCATGCACGCGATTGAATTCGACACGCAGATTAGCGATGCCGGTGCGCTCGCGTTCGCGTACTTCGAGCGCAAGCAGAAAACTGCTGGCGTTCGATTGCATGCCGCGCAATTCATCCAACTCGGCGTCGAAGCCGTCTTTCATCACGCCGCCATCGCGCAGGCTGGTGGCGGGCTCATCCTTAAGAGATGCCTGAAGCCCAGCATGGATGCGGCTCTCCAGTGATAATGCTGCTGAAATCCGCACCAGTGCTGGAGTTTGCAAGTTTGAAATTTGCGAATGCAGTTGCGGCAGATTGGCCAGCGCATCGCGCAACGCCGACAAATCGCGTGGCCGCGCGGTCCTCAGTGCGATGCGTGTGACGATACGTTCGACATCGGCCCAGTCGCGGATGATGGCGTGGATCGCAGCCACATGTGGCGCCAGCGCTGTGCTCGCATCGAGCCTTGCGGTCACGACTGCGCGATCCCGCAGCGGATGATGCAGCCACTCGCGCAACTGTCGCGCGCCCATGTTGGTGGCGGTGTTGTTCAGAAACGAAAACAGCGTCGGTGCTGCTTCGCGGGTGATTGTTTCTGATATTTCCAGATTGCGCCGCGTCGCTGCATCCATGCGAATGAAATCATCGTTACGCTCAACACTCACCCCGATGATGTGTGGCAACACGCCGCGCTGCGTTTGTTGCACGTATTGCAGCAATGCGCCCGCCGCAGCGATTGCCACCGGCAAATCTGAGCAGCCGAAGCCCTTGAGATCACTGGTGCCGAATTGTTTTGAGAGTAGCCGCTCGGCGGAATCAACATCGAATTGCCAATCGGGCATGCGGCGTGTGGTCATGCCATTGACGCCAAAGTTGCTGCTCTCCGCCACCACCAATTCCGACGGCTGCAAGCGCTCAAGCTCTGCGTTCAATTGTGCGGGCGAAGTTTCCATGATGCGAAAACGCCCACTCGCCAGCGACAGCGATGCGATGCCCAACACATTTTCCCGAATGAAAATTGCCGCAACCAACACATCGCTCACCTCTGGCAACAATGCGCTATCGGTCAAGGTGCCGGGCGTGACGATGCGGGTCACCGCGCGCTCCACCGGGCCTTTGTTGGTGACCTCACCGATCTGCTCGCAGATCACCACCGATTCACCGAGCTTCACCAGCTTGGCAAGATACGGTTCCAGCGCATGGAACGGCACACCCGCCATCTTGATCGGCGTGCCGGCTGACTGGCCGCGCGTGGTAAGGGTGATGCCCAACAGCTTCGACGCTTTCACCGCATCATCAAAAAACAATTCGTAAAAGTCGCCCATGCGGTAAAGCACCATCGTGTCAGCGTGCTCGGTCTTGATGCGCAAATACTGCTGCATCATCGGCGTGTGCTGGCTGAATGCTTTATCGTTCATTGCGGTCATTGGCGGAATTAACCCGTCAATGCAATTTCACGCGTGGCTCGGTCTGGCGCTTGATCATGCGCGCCAGCGTATCGAGCGCCATGCGCCAGAAACCGTGCAACGCCATCAGGTGCATTTTGTAGAGCGAGATATAAAAAAGTTTCGCGAGCAGACCCTCCACCCGCACGCTGCCACGCGAGGCGAATCCCATCAGCGTGCCGACCGAGCTGTAGTTGCCCAGCGACACGAGCGAGCCAAAATCGCGATAGCGAAATTCCCGTGTCGCGACCGCGCTGTCCTTGTTCCCTTTGATCCGCTGCTTGACCGTGCCGACCATGTGGCTCGCTTGCTGATGCGCAGACTGCGCGCGCGGCGGGACGTTGCGGCCCTTTTCCCAGGGGCACGCAGCGCAATCGCCGAGCGCGAAAATATTTTCGTCAAGCGTGGTTTGCAAACTCTGCAACACGATGAGTTGATTCAATCGATTCACTTCGAGGCCACCGAGATCCTTGAGCACATCCGGCGCACGCACACCTGCCGCCCAGACGACAAAATCGGCTGGTAATAATTTTCCCGACGCGGTGTCGAGCGCACCTTCGCGCGCGCCGACGACCTGCTCGGTACATAGCACCTCGACGTACAGCTTGGTGAGAATGTCGTGCGTTGCCTCAGCCAGATATTCGGGCAGCCCGGCGAGAATGCGCGGCCCTGCCTCGACGATGGTGAGCTTGATTTGCGTTTCAGGATCGAAATGGTCGAGCCCGTATGCCGCCAGCACCCGCGTGGTGTTGTGCAATTCCGCGGCCAGCTCGACACCGGTGGCACCGGCACCGACGATGACAATATTGAGCACCCGCCCATCATTGGCAAAGTTGGCTTTGAAGCAGGCATTAACGAGACGGCGGTGAAATAAATGCGCGTCCCAGGAATTGTCGATGGTGAA
>JANMPY010000178.1:0-3046 GCA_031370095.1 Betaproteobacteria bacterium | reverse complement strand
GTTCTGGTCACATCCCTTGTCGCCATGCTCGGTGGATGCGCAACCACTTTCGATCTGCAAGGCCATCGCGGCGCGCGCGGATTGATGCCCGAAAACACCTTGCCCGCATTCGCACGCGCAATGGAAATCGGCGTGACGACGCTGGAGCTCGATACCAGCATCACCAAGGACGGCGTGGTGGTGATCACCCATGATTCGAGGCTAAACCCGGATATTACGCGCCTCGCAGACGGAAAATGGCTGGAAACGCCCGTGGATAGGGGAGTTTCAATTTTGTCACTGACGGTTGATGAACTGCAGCAATTTGACGTCGGCCGCATTAAACCCGGCAGCAAATATGCCGAGCGGCATCCTGAGCAACAAGCAGTGGACGGCACGCGCATCCCCAAGCTTGCCGATTTGTTTGCGCTTGTCAGAAAATCCGGCAATGCGCGCGTGCGTTTTAATATCGAGACAAAAATATCGCCGTTCGAGCGCGACCTGACACCGGCCCCGGAAGCGTTTGTGGATGCGCTTCTCGGCGTGATCACAGCGGAAAAAATGGGTTCACGCGTGAGTATCGAAAGCTTCGACTGGCGCACGCTAAAAATTATTCAGCAGCGCGCGCCGAATATTCCGACCGTGTATTTATCGGCGCAACAAAAATTTCTCGATACCATCAACGCCGAAGGACGCGAAGGGTCGGCGTGGACGGCGGGAATGAACGTGCGTGAATACGGCGGCTCGGTCGCGCGTATGGTGAACGCGGCTGGCGGTGCGGTCTGGTCGCCTTATTTTGGTGATGTGGATGAGGCAAAGATTCGCGAGGCGCAGGCGCTCGGCTTGAAGGTGGTGGTGTGGACGGTGAATCAGATGAAAGACATTGAGCGCATGCTGGCTTGGAAGGTGGATGGCATCATCAGCGATTATCCGGATCGGGTGAGGGTGGCGATGCGGATGCGGGGAATGGCGTTGCCGCAGTGACTGTATGGTGCTGAAATTGACGACCGTTATGGGGAAGGCTGCGCTAGTTTCCCCTCTCCCCAGCCCTCTCCCGCAGGCGGGCGAGGGGGCTAAATTATCCCTCTCCCGCAAACGGTAACGGGATCGAGAGAGCTAAATCTTCCCTCGCCCGCCTGCGGGAGAGGGACCGAGGGAGAGGGGAAGCAATTGGTACGTCACCACCGCCCGCCCGCGCCTCTCATCCACACGCACCAACACAATCAACGCCGCAATAAAAAACACCCCCCGGTAATCAGCATCGCCATGCGGTGATTGCCACCACTCAGCCATGACACCAAACCATACGTCAACGGCTCTAGCGCGCACCCAACGACCAAGGTAAAAGGCGGCGCGCTTTTGCGCCGTCTAGCGACCGAAGGGAGCGTTTTTGACCGCCGTGTTAGATCTCAATACTTTCATCAGCCCACCATGTGTGAAGCACGTAAAGTGCGTTGGTGGCATGCCTCCCCCAATGGGTTTGGAAGGAGTTTCTCCATGACCAGACTGCTTCTGCAATATGTCCATGATCGTATAGTCTCAGACCATCTTTAATATCTCGATACATGTCAGCTAGATCATCAGCCAGATCACCGACCACGGATTCGTCTTCATTTACCTTGGTGGGGTTGAAAAATGTCGAATAGTAGTTGAACGGCAGAGAACCAAACCGTCTATATATGTCTTTCCATTCTTTATTCGAGATACGCTCTCCTTCGACGACTTCGCAACGACCGAGTGATGGAGTTGCCATAATTGCCGAGGAAAGATCGGCTAACAACCGAAGCGCCATTTTCGCTTCTGCCTCGACAGCCCCAGGCTGCGCTTCAGCCCAAGCACAAAAGCTGCGTGCAACGGTAGCAAAGTGAGTAATTGAATCATCCATGCACGGATTGAGCTCTAACTGAATTTAGGGAGCACAGCATACGCATAACATTCCGCGCTGCTCCCTATCATTAGTAAAAAAAATGTGGAAATCACACTTGCAATCAAGTGCTTCCGCACGTAAACGCTATATGTGTACAACCATAATAAATTCATGTTCCCCAGCAATCACATAAAATCGATTTTATTGCAAAACTGATCATCGACAATCCCATTTTAGAAAAAGACGAAGTCGTTCAGACTACGCCACCACCGCCCGCCCACGCTTCTCATCCACACGCACCAACACAATCAACGCCGCAATAAAAAACACTCCCGTAATCAGCATCGCCAGCCGGTGATTGCCGCCACTTATCCATGACACCAAACCGTAGGTCAGCGGCCCCAGCACGGCAGAGAGACGCGTGGCCACACCCCACAGGCCAAAAAACTCCGCCGCACGATCCACCGGGGAAAAATACGCGACCAGCGCGCGTCCTGCTGACTGGCTGGAGCCCATGCAAATGCCGGCCAGATTCGCCGCCACCCAAAACAACGGCTTGGTTGTCGCGATCCATGCGAAGACGATCATCAACAGCCAGCCGATGAGCGTGATCGCCAATGCGCGTTTCTTGCCGATGGCATCCTGCACATAGCCGAACATTAGCGCGCCTATGCACGCGGTGACATTCACCACCAGCACCAGCACCAGCGTGTCGGTGGTCGTAAAGCCCATCACTTCCTGCGCGTAGATCGCGGCCAGCGTGATGACGGTCGCCACACCGGCCTGGTAAAACGTGCCGCATAAAAATACGTAAACGAGATCGCGAAATTTTGTCGCTTCACGCGCGGTTGTCATCAGCCGCGCGAACGTATTTGCAGCGACGTCAACGACAGGTGCGGGACGCGCACGTTCTTTGAGCCACGCAAACGTGACACTCGCGCCAAGAAGATAAATCGCCGCCGTGATGAGCGCAGTCATCGGCACCGCCTGTGAAGTCGTCTGGCCGCGCGCCTCGGCGGTGGTGATCCACGCGAGGCACGCGCCCAACGCCACCAGCCCGCCGACATAGCCCCAGCTCCAACCCCAGCCGGAGACTTTGCCCAACGATTCCGGCCGCGCCAGTTCGGGCAGGAATGCGGCGGTAATGTTCTCGCCGAT
Source organism: Betaproteobacteria bacterium (assembly GCA_031370095.1). Taxonomy (GTDB): domain Bacteria; phylum Pseudomonadota; class Gammaproteobacteria; order Burkholderiales; family Usitatibacteraceae; genus UKL13-2. The sequence continues at coordinate 42 of JANMPY010000178.1, read as the reverse complement.
GGCATAACAAAAATTCGATACGATGATGAACACAATTGCCCA
>JANMPY010000124.1:0-7026 GCA_031370095.1 Betaproteobacteria bacterium | reverse complement strand
GGAATGCGTGGTGGTTCGCCGCGATGCCGCTGGCAGGATATGGATTCGCGTGGGTGGGCCATTTTTTCTTTGAGAAAAACCGGCCCGCGACATTCACTTATCCCCTGTATTCATTTGCTGGCGACTGGTTGATGTATTTTCAATTACTGGCGGGCAAAATAGGATTCAGCACGCGTGCATAGCAATCGTGACAGCGCCACGCTTGGCAGCAGTTTCTGTTCAACCGCGCCGCTGGCCACGCGCCGGCGTCTCTACCTGATGCGTCACGGCAGCGTGACGTATTTCATGCCGGATGGAAAACCGGTACCGCCTGAAACGGTGCTGCTGAACGAGCTTGGCGTTGCGCAGGCGCGCGCGGCTGGAAAATTATTTGCCGAACACGGCGTGCAATTTGACCGCGTCATCACCAGTGGGCTCGAGCGCACCGAACAAACCGCGCGACACGTGTTGACAACGGCAGGACTTCACGTCAGCACTGAACAGCGCCCGGGATTACAGGAAATTCGCGGCGGACGATTGGCGACAATCGCTGAGAAAGATTTACTGCAATCGTTCACCGCCGCCACCGACGGCGTGGTCGATGAAGACGTACAATTTCTCGGCGGCGAGACGGTTGGTGAGATGCTTGATCGCGTGCTGCCCGAAATCGATGCGATACGCGCCGATAAAAATTGGGACACCTTGCTGCTGGTATTGCACGGCGGCGTGAACCGCGCCATCCTGTCCTACCTCGTCACCGGGCAGCGGCAATTACTCGGCGCGTTTGAGCAAAGCCCGGCGTGCATCAACGTGCTCGACATCGGCGAAGCACCGGTCGACATCGTGTTGCGCATGGTCAATCTGTCGCCGCTCGATTGGCTGCAACCGGGCAATCGCAAAACGACGATGGAAGTGTTGTTCGAGCAATACACCAGATACCGCAAAAAATACGGGGAACAGGTTGATGTCTGAGGCAGGGTTCGAACATTTCGCGGGCACCATGCCGGTATCGGTGCGCCAGCAATTTGATGTCGACGCATTGACCGTGTGGATGAACACGCATCTCGATGGCTTCAAAGGCCCGCTCACGCTGGAGCAATTCAAGGGCGGCCAGTCAAATCCGACCTTCAAACTCATGACACCAACCGCTACCTACGTGATGCGCTCCAAGCCCGGCCCTACGGCCAAGCTGCTGCGTTCGGCTCATGCGATTGAGCGTGAATACGAAGTGATGGCGGCGCTGAAAAAAGTCGACATGCCAGTCGCTAAAATGCTCGCAATATGCGACGACGAAGCGATCATTGGCCGTGCGTTTTTTATCATGGAAATGGTCGATGGCCGGGTACTGTGGGATCCCGCGTTGCCCGGCATAACCAAACCTGAACGCGCGGCGATTTTTGATGAAATGAATCGCGTCATTGCGCGCCTGCATCTCGTCGACTACGCAGCAATTGGCCTCGCAGAATATGGCAAGGCGGGAAACTATTTCGAGCGCCAGATCGGTCGTTGGAGCAAACAATATCGCGCGTCCGAAACGGAAAAAATCGATGCCATGGATAAACTCATCGAGTGGCTGCCGCAACACATCCCGCCCGGCGAAGAAACCAGCATCGTCCACGGCGATTACCGACTGGATAATCTGATTTTTCATCCGACCGAGCCGCGCGTGCTGGCGATTCTCGATTGGGAGCTTTCCACGCTCGGGCATCCCTTGGCTGATTTTGCGTATCACTGTATGGCCTGGCACGTGCCGCCGAGCGCGTTTCGCGGCTTGGCCGGATTGGATCTTGCAGCGCTTGGCATTCCCGATTTCGAATCGTATGTTAAGCGTTATTGCCAGCGCACCGGTCGGACCGGCATTGAAAATTTCGAGTATTACCTGGCCTATAACCTGTTTCGCATGGCGGGAATTTTGCAGGGCATCATGAAGCGCGTTGTCGATGGCACCGCCGCATCGGAGCAGGCGGTGGCGATGGGCAAAGCGGCGCGACCGCTGGCCGAGCTCGGATGGAAAGTCGTCGAAAAATTGCAGCAAAAATAAAGGAACGCAATGGATTTTAATCACACCCCCAAAGTCGTCGAGCTGCAGCAACGCATGCACGCTTTTTTTGCCGAGCATATTTATCCGAACGAGCACCGCTTTCATGAAGACGTTGCGGCAAATACCAAGGCGGGCAAACGCTGGACGCCAACCGCGATCATTGAAGAACTCAAGCCCAAAGCACGCGCGGCGGGCTTGTGGAATTTATTCGCGCCGAACGCAAAACACGGCGCGGGCCTGACCAATCTTGAATACGCGCCACTTGCTGAAATCACCGGTGCCGTTCACTGGGCACCCGAAGTATTCAATTGCTCCGCGCCCGACACCGGCAACATGGAAGTGCTGGCGCAATACGCCACTCCCGCGCAGCAGGCACAGTGGTTGACGCCGTTATTGAACGGTGAAATTCGCTCGGCATTCGCGATGACCGAGCCCGCTGTCGCGTCGAGCGACGCGACCAATATCGAAACACGCATTGCGCGCGATGGCGACGACTATGTCATCAACGGACGAAAGTGGTGGATTTCCGGCGCGGGCGATCCGCGTTGCAAAATTTATATCGTCATGGGTAAAACCGCACACGACGGACCAGCACATTCCCAGCAGTCGATGATTCTGGTGCCCGCCGATACGCCGGGCGTCACTGTCATCCGCCCGCTTCCGGTGTTTGGCTACGACGATGCGCCGCATGGCCATTGCGAAATTGAATTCAACAATGTGCGCGTGCCTGCGTCGAACATTCTGCTGGGTGAAGGTCGCGGCTTTGAGATTGCGCAAGGTCGCTTGGGCCCCGGTCGCATTCACCATTGCATGCGCCTCCTCGGCTTGTCCGAGCGTGCGCTGGCCTTGATGTGCAAACGGCTTTCTTCACGCGTCGCTTTTGGCAAACCGATTGCGACGCAGTCGATCTGGCACGAGCGCATTGCCGAGGCGCGCTGCATGATCGATCAGGCGCGTTTGCTCACACTAAAGGCCGCGTACGTGATGGACACCGCGGGCAACAAAGTTGCGCGCGCCGAGATTGCGATGATCAAAGTGGTGGCACCAAATATCGCGCAGCAAATCATCGATTGGGCGATTCAGGCGCATGGCGCGGCCGGCATGTCGGATGACTTTCCGCTGGCCTACGCGTACACATGGGCGCGGATTTTGCGGCTGGCAGACGGACCCGATGAAGTACACCGCAGCGCGCTGGCCAAATGGGAGCTGGGCAAATACACGACGCGTGAAACCGCCCGCTAAACATTTTTTCCATCAATGTCATCAACACAAAAATAATCGGAGGAGCGGCGTGATGAGAGAACCAAAGTGGTGGTTAAAACACTATCCGCCCGGCGTTGCACATGAAATAGATCTGAGCGTTTACAAGTCGCTGCCGCATATGGCTGAAGAATCGTTCGAAAAATACGGCGACCGTGCGGCCTATACTTGTATGGATAAAACGCTCACCTTCGGCGATGTTGATCGGCTGTCGCAGGCGCTTGGCGCGTGGCTGCAATCGAAGGGCTTGCAACGCGGCGATCGCGTTGCATTGATGATGCCAAATGTTTTGCAATATCCGGTCGCCATTCTGGCGGTATTGCGTGCCGGATTCGTGGTTGTCAACGTGAATCCGCTGTACACGCCGCGCGAGCTGGAGCACCAGCTGAACGACAGCGGCTCGGTCGCGATTGTGATACTGGAAAACTTTGCGACGACGCTCGAAAAAGTTATTGCCAAGACGCAGATAAAACATGTCGTCATTGCAGCCGTTGGTGATCTCCTTGGCTTCCCCAAGAGCATGATCACGAACTACGTCGTGCGTAGCGTGAAAAAAGCCGTGCCTGCTTACAAGCTGCCGGGTGCGATCAAATTCAACGATGCGCTGGACGATGGGCGCAGCTTGGCCTTGAGCAAACCGCAGCTTGGCCCCGACGATATCGCTTTTCTCCAGTACACCGGCGGCACCACCGGCGTATCCAAAGGCGCGGTGCTGGTGCATGCCAATATTTTTGGCGACGTGCTGTTAACGGAGGCATGGCTCAAGCCTGCGTTGGACGACACCATCAAAGGCCCGCCGCCGAATCCTTTGGTGATGATTTGCGCGCTGCCGATGTACCATATTTATGCGCTGGTTTCGTGCATGTGGCTGGCGCTCAAAGTTGGCGGCCAGAGCATCCTCATCCCGAATCCGCGCGATGTCGATGGCATGATCAAGACGATTGCAAAACACAAATTCAACGCATTTCCCGCCGTGAATACGATGTTCAACAGCCTCGTCAATCACGAAGGATTTAAAGCCCTCGATTTTTCGTGCCTGCGTTTATCCAACGGCGGCGGCATGGCGGTGCAGCGCGTGGTCGCCGAGAGCTGGCTCACACTCACGCATTGCCCGATTGTCGAAGGTTACGGTTTGACCGAGACCTCCGCTGGCGCAACCTGCAACGAAGCCATGAGTACCGCCTACAGCGCTGATGTCGGCATGCCGATGCCCTCCACCGAGATTTCGATTCGCGATGATTTCGGCAATGAAGTCGCGTTCGGTGAGCCCGGTGAAATCTGCATTCGCGGCCCGCAGGTGATGCGCGGCTATTGGCAGCGGCCGGAGGCAACGGCCGAGGTGATGACGGCGGACGGTTATTTCAAATCCGGTGACATCGCTGTGATGCTTGAGAACGGCCACGTCAAAATTGTTGATCGCAAAAAAGACATGATTCTTGTTTCAGGATTCAACGTGTACCCGAACGAGATCGAGGATGTGGTTGCATCGTGTCCCGGCGTATTGGAGTGCGCCGTGATCGGCGTGCCCGATGAAAAATCGGGTGAGGCCGTCAAGCTATTTGTGGTCAAAAAAGATCCTGCATTGACGATTGAAAAAGTCGCCGCGTATTGTCGCCAGGAACTGACCGGATATAAAAATCCGAAGACGATTGTTTTTCACGACGCACTGCCGAAGAGCAATGTGGGGAAGATTTTGCGGCGGGAATTGCGGGAGATGGATAAGGCGGGGAAATAGAAAACACTGCTACAGGCGCGGTTTTTCAAGAATTTTCGGCCTGAAATGCGCGCTAGTGCTAGGGGTCTGTTGAAATTCGCATCATTTTCGCTCTGGCGATGAAGTCTGCGGCGTTTTATTCTTGCGCATTTGAATCTGTTGCATTTTCGCGATCATGTTTATCGCGTCTGCTTTGTTTTTGGCGCTTGATTGCAGCGCTTTTACCGCATCGGACGCACCTATCCTGTCAGGTTCACCAGCCGCATCAGGTTGCCGCCGGAAATGAGCTGGTCGCGGTTCTTGGCGAAGGTGGAGTGGTCCCATGGCGCTTCGTGCAGCGGCCGGCCGACGAACCAGCGGTAGCGCATGTTGTAGCGCAGTTGCTCGATGACCTGCCGTACAATGCGAATGCCGAACAACACTTACAGCATCAGTGGGTGCAGCAGTTTCTCCGGCGGAACCGACTCGCGACAGGCAGCCGTTGAAGACGTCGCGCACCCGGCGCGGTGGGTGATCGGCTGGAACGAATTGATCCAGTCAGCCCGTCGTAAACAATTGCTATTGCATCACGCCCACTCCACGCATCGATATTCCCTTTCGCCATACCTCTATCGCTTGTGCAATCGATGAAACACCAATATTGGCGGGGTTCGCAGGGCATTTTTGCCCGAAGAGGCGCGCTGAATGGCGTTCTGCGTGGATACCCAAACACCATGTGGTCATTTCGAGCGGCGCTAAAACCCACATGATCCACTTGCTGCTGTGTCTACAAAAAAATGCATCATCTCTTGCAACAGCGCCTCCGGCACCTCCTCCGGAATGTAATGCCCGCACGGCACCGTCTTTCCGCGCACATCGTTGGCCACACGTTGCCAATCTTCAATGGGTTTGAAGCAGCGATTCACCACGCCGTGTTCGCCCCACAGCACGTTCACCGGGCACGCGATCTTTTTTCCAGCAATACGATCCGCGCAGTCGTGTTCCAGATCGATCGAGGCGGCTGCGCGATAGTCTTCGCACATGCCGTGCATGGTGGCGGGATCGCTCACGCAGGCGAGGTACGCTGCATAAGTTTCGGCAGTGAAGGCAGACAAGCCGCCGTAACCCCAGCCGATCTTTTTTTTCAGAAAAGTATCCGGCGCGGCCGCGACCATGGATTCCGGAAACGGCGTTGGCTGAATCAGGAAAAACCACCACCAGTACGAGCGCGCAAAATCCATCGTGGTCTGTTCGTACATTAGGAGCGTGGGTGAAATGTCGAGCAGCATTACGCGTTTGACCGCATCAGGATGATCGATGGCGAGACGATGCGAGACGCGCGCACCGCGATCATGACCGCAAAGATAGAAGGAATCGAAACCAAGCTGGCGCATCACCTCGACCTGGTCTTTTGCCATTTCGCGCTTGCTGTAATTGGAGTGATCCTCCAATCCGACCGGTTTTTCACTCGCGCCATAGCCGCGCAAATCGGTCGCGACCACGGTGTAGTGTTTCGCCAGTTCGGGTGCGACACGATGCCAGATCAGGTGCGATTGCGGATAGCCGTGCAGCAATAGTAATGGTGGGCCGCTGCCGCCGATCAGCGTGTTGATTTCAACGCCGTTGGCACGCAGTCGCCTGGTTGTGAAGTTTTCAAACATGATGACTCCTAAAATTTATAACAACTTCCGCAAATCAGTCTTTAACACCTTGCCATAATTATTCTTCGGCAATGCGTCAACGAAGCGATATTCCTTGGGCCGCTTGAAGCGCGCGACGTGCTCCAGACAATGGCGATCCATTTCCTCGATGCTCACGTTTGCCCCCGCGCGCAGCACCACAAACGCAACCACCGTCTCGCCCCATTCCGCATCGGGCCGGCCAACCACCGACACCTCCGCAACCGCAGCATGCTGCAGTATCACCTCTTCGATTTCGCGTGGATAGATGTTCGAGCCGCCGGAAATAATCAGATCCTTGCTACGATCAAGCAGCGTGAGAAATCCATCTTCGTGGATGCTGCCGATGTCGCCCGTCAACAGCCAGCCATCAC
>JANMPY010000114.1:0-7872 GCA_031370095.1 Betaproteobacteria bacterium | reverse complement strand
AATTTTCCCTGGGGAGTTATCGGCACGATCATGGAGCGCGCCACTGGTGAACGATTTGATCGGCTCATGCGCCGCCTGATTCTCGACCCGATGGATTTGCGCGGTGGCTTTCATCCGGCAGATTTTTTAAAAGCGGAACTTGATAACACCGCTACCCTCTATCGCAAACGCACCGAGATCAATGGCCGAGAAGTGTGGAACCCCGCCGGCCCCTGGGTGGTGCAGGTGGATGACTACGTGACCGCAGCACCAGTGCCGCGTGCGCTGGATGACTACGTGATCGGTAGCAACGGCACGCTGTTCGGCCCGCAGGGCAATTGTCGGCTGTCGGCGGCAGGCTTGGGGCAAATCATGTTGATGCTGATGAACGACGGCAAACTTGGAACCAAACAAATTCTGAAAAAAAAATCGGTGGAGCAAATGCTCACACAACAATGGCGCATTGACGCCGTGCAAAAAAACGGCAGCAGCGGCTACGGCGGGCATCAGGATGCGATGAACGCGTGGGGCTTGGGCAATCAGCAGTTTCTCGACATGAGTGGCGCGGGCAGCGGGGATCGTCTCATCGAGCGCGGCGGCTTCAAGGCGCTTGGTCATACCGGCGACGCCTGGGGGCTGACCTCGGCGCTGGTGTTTGATCGCGTAAAAAAGAACGGCATGATTTTTCTTGTCGGCGGGCCTGGGTTTGATCCGGAAACGTATAGCGGAAAATATTCAGCGCATTACCGCTATGAGGAACAGATTCTCACGGCGCTGCATCGGCACGCGATTGAAGTGAAGCAAAACAAAAAATAACCCCAACAAAAAACACGCCCAGGAGAATCGCTTGAAACCGCACACAAACTTATCGCCAGAAATTACGCAACAATTCGTTGAGACGCATCATCGCCATCGCAGCTTGTTGAGCGTTGCTTTGATGCTGCTGGCACTTTTTGCTGCGCTGTGCGCCCCGACCTACGCGCAATCACCCTCAACGTACCCGAACAAACCGATCAAGCTGATCGTGCCGTTCAGCCCCGGCGGCGTGACTGACACCAGTGGACGGTTCATCGCCGCACAACTCGCCAAGCGCCTCGGCCAGCAAGTTATCGTCGACAACAAGCCCGGAGCCTCCGGCAACATCGGCACGCAACAAGTGGCGACGGCCGATGCGGATGGCTACACGCTGCTGCTGGGCTTCGACGGCACGATGGTCATCAATCCACATGTGTTCGACAAAATTACCTTCGACACCGAAAAAGATTTTGCGACGATCGGCAAGATCGGCGATGCCATGCTGATTTTGGTGGCGAACCCCGCCATGCCCGCTAGGAATCTGCGCGACATCATCGCGCTCTCAAAAACCCAGGCGGGCGGATTGTCTTACGGCACCTCGGGCACCGGTGGCACGCCGCACATCGCCGGTGAATTGTTGAAGCAGCGTACCGGTGCCAATCTGGTTCACATCCCCTACAAAGGCGGCGGGCAGGCGATGATCGATGTGCTCGGCGGCAGTATTCCGTTGGTGTACACGGCGGTGGCGGGAGCGGTGCAGCATGTGAAAACGGGCAAGCTGATTGGCATTGCGGTATCGAGCGCGCAACGCTCTTCGTCATTGCCTGATGTGCCGACGTTTAATGAAAGCGGTGTTGCGGATTTCGAAATCAATTCCTGGGTTGGCTTAATGGCACCTGCCAAAACGCCGAAAGCAATCCTCGATAAATTGAACGTTGAGTTGAACGCCGTGCTCGCCGATCCCGAGACGCGGGCAAAGCTCGACGCGCTGGGCATCACCGCCACGCCGGGAACCGCTGCGCAGTTTGCAGAAGAAATTAAACGTGATCTCGCGCGGTACGGGCAGGTGGTGAAAGCGGCGGGGATTAAAGCGGGCGGGTAATCGGGTGATTGCGATTTTCTATGGAGCCTGGCATAGAGTTATGTGATCATGCACCATCGCAATGAGCGCACGTTATGACTAGCCAGGGAGTCGAACCATCCGGTAGCGAACTTCACGAGTTGTTAAATCGACACCGAACCGGCGAGCTCGCCGACTACAACGTCAAAGCGAACCACGCCCCGATGGTGCTGATTGCGCTGTACCGGTTGGGTGCTGACCCCGCCCAGCTTCGCCAGTATTACGCCAAGATTGAGATCGGCAGGCCAGTTTCTGAAACGAGCCTGTTACAGGCTCCGCGAATTGATCGCGGCACCTGGACGAAATACCTCGGCACATTTAGTGCGTGGAGCGCATACCGCCAATTTTTCCAGGCCGAGATTGACAAGCATGGCGTACGGGAAGTGCTCGCCTTCTATGTGTCACCTCTGATGAAAGGCGTTGCCGGTCACGCATTCCATCCCTTGCTTCGGGTGGGCTACGGAATCGACCTCAATGACAAAGATGAAATCGCTTTTGGGTTGGCGTATTGGGCATCGGCTTATTTGGCTGCGCCGGAAACCCCAAGTACCAAAAGCCGTGTCGAACCAACGCGCATGTTGACCGTATTGGCAAATTCAGAATTGCTTCGGAGCGTGAAGCCTCACGGCCAAAGCGTCGCGCGTCGGATTGGCCAGTTTTATGCGCATGACGAGTTTCGCCGCCTTCTCCAGCCGATCAAACTGGATTCAGACCGCCCGCTGGACGCAATTGCGCAGGCTATCGCCGAGGCATTCAGCGGGCATCACCATTTCACGATGCTTCACGGTGTGACGAGTTGTCACGCCATGCGCATGGTCCTGCCTTATTGTGAGGATCAGGAAGATGCACTCAGCATGTATTGGTTTTCAATCTGTGCGGCGTATCTGAGTGTCATCAATGTGTCGATTGGCCCGCATCATCCATTGCCAGACAGAGAAGCGGATTGGCCGCGCATCCAAAGCGATGCCATCGCGACCGGAAACGAACATACGATCAAGCTGGCCTATACGTGTTTGAAGGAGTCGGAGGAATATCACAACGCGAATTACCCAGGCTTCGCACTTCGTGAAATCGACATTTCGGCACCATTCGTGTAAAGCCGGTGCGCATGTGGCTCCGCAACAGATAAGTCCACATAAGGAGGATCGCGATTCAGGAATCACGATAGAGCCAAGCAGTTGCATGGACGAGAATACGACGACAGACGCTATTGCTGTGCCCATCCGCATGGAAAAATGCTTCCGCTTTTTACCACTAAGAAAATCGCGCAGATCGCCATTTGGCGCGGCGCTTGGAGACTTTATGGTCTGCAAGCCGCGCCCACGCTAGGGCTTCATCAATTTTCCGATCACTGCGGTACTGCCGCATCCGCCAGCGCAATCCGCTTCATCAGCCGCCGTTGCGAACTATCGAAATCCTTGCGTGCATGCGTTGCGCATCGGTTGTCCCACATCAGGATATCGCCGACCTGCCACTGGTGCTGGTAGATAAATTGTGGCTGCTCGCAGTGATCGTTGATCAGATTCAGCAATTCACGGCTCTCATCTTCCGGCATGCCAATGATCTTGTCGGTCATCAGCCGCGAAACAAACAGAGATTTGCGACCCGTCTCGGGGATGGTGCGCACCACGGGATGAATCGCGGTCTGTGCATCCGCGTCGAGTTTTTTGACGCCCGCGCTGGTGGCACCGTACTCGTAGGTATTGAGCGCCTGGCGGCCATCGATTTTTTTCTTGACCGCGTCAGGTAGCGTGTCGTAGGCCGAGTACATATTGGCGAAGCAGGTCTCGCCGCCCTTGTCCGGAATTTCTATCGCGTGCAGCACCGTTGCACGCGTTGGTTTTTTCTGATGCACGCGGTCGAAATGAAATGACAGCTCACCATCCGGCAGTGCGCCCACCAATTGGCCGTTCTCGCGAATATTGGAAATGATCATCACTTCCTGGCGCGTCGACAGCGGGCTCAATTTGCGCGCGTTTTCAATCTGCCCCATGCGTGACATGAACGCCACAAACTCATCGTCCGACAGCACCTTCGGGCAGCGAATCAGCATCACCAGATGCTGATACCAGGCCTGCTGAAAGGCATCGCGGTCTGCGTCGGTAAAGTTGCGCGGATCGAAGCCGACGGCCTCGGCACCAATGGCAGAACTCAATAGTCGAATTGAAAATGCCACAGGGTGACTCCTTAAGTGCCCATCAATACGCCACATTGATATTCTTGATCTGCGTATAGCTCATCAGCTCGCCGATCGAATGTTCACGACCGATGCCGCTGTCTTTGTAGCCGCCGAATGGAGCACCCTTGAAGCGTTTGCCACCGTGGCCGTTGATCCATACATAACCGGCTTCGACTGCGTCGGCCATGCGCATTGCGGTGCCGAGGTCGTTGGTCCAGATGTTTGCGCAGAGACCGAATTCGACATCGTTTACCTCGTGCAGCAAGGCGGCCTCATCGTCCCAGGTGAGCACGCTCATCACCGGACCGAAGATTTCCTCCTGCTCGATTTTCATGCCGTGTTTCACACCATCGAAAATCGTCGCGTCAATGAAGTAGCCTTTTTCAAGATGTTCCCCCGCCGCATGTCCCCCACCATAGACAAGCTTCGCACCTTCTTTTTTGCCCGCCTCGATATAGCCCATCACGCGGTTGTAATGCTCCCGCGTAATCACCGGGCCCATTTGGGTGGTCTCCAATTCGGGCAGGCCGATGCGGATTTGTCTGACCCGTTCAATGACGGCGGCCATGAACTGGTCGTGGATTTTTCTATGCACAAACACGCGCGAGTTTGACCCGCACGACTGGTCCTGCGATACCGTAAAGTTCATCCCGGCCACCGCCGCTGCCGCCGCTTTTTCGATATCGACATCGGGATAGATTAGTAATGGATTCTTGCCACCCAATTCAAGACTCACCGACTTGATGCCTGCTGCTGCCATGATCGCCTTGCCGGTCTCCACGCTGCCGGTGAAAGCGATACGCCGCACGTCTCGGTGGCGCGTCAGCGGTGCGCCGCAGTTGGGGCCGTCACCGGTGACGATGTTGACCACGCCGGGAGGGAAATGCTCTTGGACAAGTTTACCCATCAGCAGTGCCGACAACGGCGTTTGCTCTGCCACTTTCAGAATGACGGTATTACCGGCGACCAGTCCCGGTGCGATTTTGCCTGCAGCGAATGAAATTGGATGATTGAACGGAATGATGCGTGCCACCACGCCATAGGGCTCGGGGCGCGTGTAGTCGAGACCGCCGCCCGGCGTGGGAATGGTTTCGCCTTTCATTTCCATGCCAAGACCGCCGAAGAAATCGTGCAGCGACGCGCCTTTTTTGGCGTCGTCGACCATCGGCAAAAAAGCGTTGCCGCTATCGAGCGCATCGAGCATGCCGAATTCGCGCGCCATCGCACGCACGCCATTGGCAAAGGCCTTGCAATGTTTCACGCGTTCATCGACATGCATGCGGCTCCAGGCCGGGAACGCGGCTTTGCCTGCCTCCACAGCGGCTTGAATGTCTTCCGCATTGCCATCGGGCACGTCGGCAAGCGGCTCGTCGTAAGCGGGATTTAACGTGGTGTAGCGTTTGCCCGAGCGACTCTCGACCCACTTGCCGCCGATCATCATTTTCCAGCCATGCGTTTCCTGCTCGGCCATTTGCAAAACCTGCGTGCCAAATGCATCGGTAAGACTCATGTTCAATCCTGATTGATGTTCAATGCATGCAAGAACCACCGTCAACCACGAGGGTCTGACCGGTGATGAAATCGCTGTCGGCCGAGGCGAAGAACACCACGGCACCGGTCAAATCGGTCGGTGTCTGCACACGTTTGAGCGCGCGCGTATTGGCGGCTTGTGCGCGCATTTTCAAGATATCGTCATCCGGATTTTCCTCCGACAAGGTGCTGCCCGGCGCGACGCAATTGACGCAGATGCCGTCCTTGCCAACTTCATTGGCGAGCGTCTTGGTGAAGCCCAGAATACCGGCCTTCGACGTCACATAATGAATGCGGCTCGGTGATCCCTTCAATGCGGTGCCGGAACTGACATTGATAATCTTGCCGTACGCTTGCTTCCTCATCTGTGGCACGACAGCGCGGCTGGCGAGCCAGGTGCCTTTCACGTTCACGCTCATCATGCGATCCCATTCCTCAACCGTGATCTCATCAAACGGTGAACGCGACATCGGCACGGTGGCAAATATCGCAGCGTTGTTGACCAGTACATCAATACGGCCAAACTGTGTGATCGTTTGCGCCGCCATATTGTTGACACTCGCTTCATTGGCGACGTCGGTTTGTACCGCGAAGACATCAAAGCCCTGCGCCGTGAGTTCCGTTGCGACCGCGCTTGCCGCGTCGCCATCCAGTTCTGCAATCACCACCTTGGCACCTTCTGCGGCGAGGCGCACCGCATAAGCTTTGCCAATGCCATGGCCACCGCCAGTGATGATTGCCACGCGTCCGTCCAGTCTGCCAGCCATGCCCGCTCCTTGTTATTTTCTGTGGTGTGAATCTGTTTTTTATTTGCAAACACCAGCATTGGCCGGCTGTTCGAGCCATTTATGGTTCGAACACCGCATCAGATGGCGATCTATGCAGCCTACTCGACGGTTGACTTGGTGGTGACTGGTGGCAACATGTTGGCAATGTCTTTTTGCTGCGCGACCCGCGATTGGCGCAAACTTTTGACATCACGCATCCTAGTCCGGCACGGCGACACACGTCAATGAACGATTCCGCTATGCGGTACACCAACCCGCCGCGCGGAATTTGGATAAACTAAGACGTCCAAGAAATGTAAGCAAAAACGGTAAGGTTTTTCCGTTGGAGCGCTGGTGAAAAAATGTCGGGGGTTCGAATCGGTCGTCGCCGCACCTGCTGATGCTGTTTGTAATTCTGTTGATGAACCACGGGTTAGCCATGATTGAATTGCGTAAATTATTTCTCCTGCTCATTTCGTCCGTCGCCATCGCGGCGCAATCGCTTTGTGCGCAGGTGCCAGCCGCCAAAGATGTTTATCCCAACCGGCCCATCAAATTTATCGTCACCTATCCGCCCGGTGGCGGTAACGACATCATCGCGCGCCTGCTGGCGCAAAAGATGAGTGAATCCATGGGCCAACCGGTGTTGGTCGAAAACCGCGCGGGCGCGGGAGGCACCATTGGTGCGGCGGCTGCGGCGAAGTCGCCCGCTGATGGCTATACCATCGTACTGGTTTCACCGCCATTCGTGATGGCCCCGTCGCTATACCCAAAGCTGCCGTATGACACCGCCAGGGATTTGGTGCCGGTTACTGTGATCGGTGCAACACCGAATGTGCTGGTGGTGCATCCCTCGGTTCCGGTAAAAAATGTTGCAGAGCTGATCGCCTATGCCCGCACCAAGCCGACCGCGCTGAGTGCCGCCACGCTTGGCAGCGCCACCACCCAGCACTTGGCCGCAGCGATGTTCAACAGCATGGCCAAGACCGATGTGCTGCTCGTTCCTTACAAGGGCAGTGCGCCGGGCATGAATGATTTGCTGGCCGGGCAGGTTCAGATGATGTTCAACGCCATGCCATCGACGCTGGGTAATATCAAAAACGGGCAACTGCGCGCGTTGGGCGTCACCAGCCTGAAGCGCACGCCTCTGGCACCCGAGCTGCCGACAGTCGCCGAAACCCTGCCGGGTTTTGAGGTCTCCACCTGGTACGGCGTGCTCGCGCCAACCGGCACACCAGAGGCAATTGTCCAAAAGCTGAATGCTGAAATCATCAAGGCGGCACAGTTACCCGATATACGCAAAAAACTGGAAGACCAGGGCGTTGATCTGATGTTATCGACTCCTCAAGCGTTCGGCGCGCTGCTCAAGTCGGAAACCATCAAATGGGCGGAAGTGATTCGCGTCACTGGTGTGAAGGCGGAATAAGCACGATCAAATTAAGATGCAATGCGATTTTGATCAGTAGTCCAATCAATGATGGCGCGAACTAAAATGCGCCGCA
>JANMPY010000062.1:0-4455 GCA_031370095.1 Betaproteobacteria bacterium | reverse complement strand
TACAGCTTGTCGCGCGCCGGGCTGTCAGGCAGCTTCAGCGATTGTAAATACAGGCGGTCATACTCGGGCAACTTGAAGCGCGCGTCATTGGAAATATTGGTGTTGGGGCCGTAAAGCAATTGAAGGAAATTTTGCGCATCCGGATAGTCCGCAGTCCAGGCGATGCTGCCCATATGGTATTTGCCGAAATTACGATCCATCAGCAGAACCGCAAACTGCTCCGCCACGGCGTCCATGCGAATGCCGAGAGCGGCAAGCGATTTCGCCCACAATTCGGCAAGTTGGCGACTCGACTCTTCATTGGATCGATATTTATAGGTGAGTGTAAATGGCGTGCCGTTGGGCAGGTCGCGCCAGCCATCACCGTCTTTGTCGACGTAGCCAAACATGTCGAGCAGGGCCTTCGCACGCGCTGGATCGTACTGCTGATCGGCCGCATGAAAGGCCGGCTCATAACCAATGATGCCTGGCGGAATCGGGCTTTGCGCAGCGATGGCCTGACCACGCCTTACGATATTGATCTCCTGATCGAGGTCGTAGCCAAGAATCAGCGCGCGCCGGAAGGCGATATTGTGTGGTCGATACCCGCCGACGACCGGATCATCGAGATTGAAAGAGTCATAGACAATTTCGGGTGCTTCTTCGCGAAATACGCGGACGCCGCGTTTTTGCATCGCGGCTGATAATTTACCGTTCGGCGCGAGTTGCGGCACAAACACGGCAGGCGTTTCTTCAATGTAATCGTGCTCACGATTCATGAATGCCAGGAAGCGCGGTTGCTCTTCTTCAATCGGCGAGATTTCGATGCGATCAATCAGCGGCAGCGTCTTGCCAGCCAGCGATTTGATCGCATCTTTGTCCCACGGGTCGGTCGGATTTGCGTACTGCACATCGAGCGTGTGGCCGCGATAATTCGGGTTTCTTTCCAGCACGATCTTCGAGCGACGCACCCATTCCTTCAGCACGTACGGCCCGGTACCGACGGGATGCGCCATCGTGTCATTGGCGTAGCCGTCAATCGCCTCACGCGCGACCGGCACCACGATCGGCAGCGAGAAAAAATAAATGAAGTTGTAATCAGGCTCGCGCAATTTGAACGAGATCGTGTACTTGTCGATGAGCTGCAAGCCCTCAATGGGCGTATCGTAATCGTACTTGCCGCTTTTTTTTGCAGCGGCGACAAATTCATCCAGCCCAACGATGCGATCCTCGAACAGCCACGAATACGGGCTGCGATTGGCAGGATCACGGAAGCGCTTGATCGCGTACTCCATGTCTTTGGCGACCAACTCGCGTGGCTTACCTTTGAAAATCGGATCATCAGAAAAATAAATGCCGCGCTTGATGCGGAACGTGAAGCGCGTACCACCCTCCTCGCCGACCGGCACCGCTTCGACAATCTGTGGCGTCAACTTCACCGGTCGCGCCAGCCAGTCGTAGCTAAGCAATGAATCAAAAATATTTTCGCAGATGCCGACTGAATAGCGGTCTTCGATGCGTTGCGGATCGAAGCCGGTTTCGGCTGCGCGGAAGGCGATTTTTAATACTTTTTTTTCAGCCGCATGTGTCGTGGTCGGGAGGTAGCAAGCTAGCGTGGCGAACGCTGCAAACAGCAGAAACATCCATCGACGCGTTGATTTTTTTGTCACCGACCAAACCACTTCACACTCCCGTTTTGTAATTCAATATTGCCGCTAATTAAAGGGAACTTCTAAAAACCTCGAAATTGTCTTCCCGGCGTACAACCACAAGGGTTGCGCCGGGAAGACAGGGTTTTTAGAAATTCCCTAAACCATAGATCGCCATTTGGTGAGGCTTTCAGAGCATAAATGCTTTGAAAGGCGCGCCAGTGCTAGAGTTTTCCATAATTAATTCACTGCAAAAATCATGTTTGATTCGCTACTAGATTCCAGAGACCATCATTGTTCAACAGCTGTGTTCCCCCCTTTTCTAAAGGGGGAAGTATTTCTTCATGAACGCGTGTCGCCGTTCTCAATGCGCTTTTCAGCCAATACAACTTAACCTGCGGAGTATAGCGTCACCATAACGATCACCGCGCCACCCGCTTCGTCTCATCCACATCCATAAACAACCACGGCGCATTCAAAATCGGATGCTTCATATAGCCGATCACCCACGGCTGCGCGACCTCGCTGCGCATCCGATGCACGCCTGGAATCCACGGTGCATAAGCCGCGACGAGGCGCGCCATCTCGCTGTAGAGTTTGTTGCGTTCAATTGACGGCGGCATCAGGCGCGCTTGTTCGTAGAGTTTGTCGAACGCGGGCAGCTTGAATTTTGCGCGATTGCTTTCGCCAATATTTTTACTGTACAAATTTTGGTAAAAATTTTCCGCGTCAGGATAATCTGCGCTCCACGCCTGCTGCCACATCGCCAGCTTGCCGAGCAGAGATTGCTTGTTCAGGTCCGGCCATTTGGCTTTGTTGAATACCATCCTCACGCCAATCACATCCATGCTTTTCCGCCACAATTCGTCGTACTGTTTTGTGAGGGAATCGGGTGCGGACGATTGCTCGATCACGAGTTGGGAGCCATCCGGATTTTCGCGATAGCCGTCGCCGTCGCGATCCACATATCCATACATATCGAGCAGCGCTTTGGCACGCGCCGGATTGTATTCTGCGGTGGGATTGCGAAACGCCGCGTCGTAACCCGCGACGCCCGGCGGCACAGGCGATTGAGCTTTCATGGCAGCACCATTGCGAATCACGCTGATTTCTTCATCGAGGTTATAACCAAGCCACATCGCACGTCGCAGCGCAACTTTATCCGGCGAGTAGCCACCGACCACCGGGTCTTCCATGTTGAAGTAGGTGTAGACCAGATCAGGCTCGACGAAACGCTGGCCGCGCATGCCGAGCCTCGCTAAATTCGGTGCAAGTTTTCCGCCGGGAAATGCGAAGCCGGCGAATTCGTTCGGCGCATTCGCATAGTCAGTTTCGCCATTCATGAACGCCAGCCAGCGTGGCTGCGATTCTTCAATGATGGAGATTTCCACGCGCTGGATTTGCGGCAGTTTTTTTCCCTTCATCTGCTGGTAAATTTCCTGCGCCTCTGCGTTGTCGCCCGGCTCGGCTGTGTAGAAATTCTCGCGGTAAAGCGGATTGGCTTCGAGCACCATTTTGTGCGAGCGTTTCCATTCGCTCAGGCGAAACGGCCCGGTACCGACCGGATGTGCGCCAGGGTCGACCGCGTTCGCTTCGATTACCTCACGCGCGAGGGCGGCTGTCTGCACGGTGCCAAAAATATAGATGAAGTTGTAATCAGTTTCTTTCAGCCGAATCCGCAGCGTGTATTTATCAGGCGTCTCAATACCGACGACGGGCGCATCGTAATCGAACTTTCCGGTTTTTTTGGCAGCGGCCTTCGCTTCATCGCCGCCGATAATTTTCCCGTCGATGTACCAAAGCCAGGGCGACGCCAATTGCGGATCGTAAAGCCGTTTCAGCGCGTAGGCGTAGTCAGTCGATATCGCCTCGCGCTTCATGCCTTTGAACGCGGGATCATCGGCAAAATAAATCCCAGGCTTGAATTTGAAGGTGTAGGTCTTGCCGCTGTCGGTGACCTCAGGCATGGCAACTGCGGTATTGGCTATCAACTTCGCCGGACGCGCAAGGAAATCGTACGTGAGTGGCGGATCAAAGATCGCTTCCATGATCGTGCCCGAATAAAGATCGGACGCTTTCGCCGGATCAAACGTGGTCTCGGCAATGAGAAAAGCGTGGCGGATGGTTTTTACTTTGTCGGCGGCGAAGGCGTTGCCGATTGTGAAAAAAACAAATGCTGTAACACCCGCCAGCCAGCGCCTTGCGTCACCGTGCAGCACTGTCAGCGCGCCTCAAATTGTTTTTTGGCATCGAGATCAATGTCGGCATATTTCCACCAATTCTGCGTCTGCACCAGCGGCCTGCGAAAGCCAATCACATAGGGATACCACATGTCGGTCATGATGCGATGCATGTTGATTTTCCACGGCGCATACACCACCATGAGGCGCGCCATTTCCTGATATAGCTTGGTGCGTTCCGGGCTGTCCGGCATGCGTTCGGCCTTTTCAAACGCGGCGTCGAATTCTTTCAACTGAAAACACGCGCGATTGCCCTTGAATCCGCAATTCGGGCCATATAGCGACTGTAACCAGGTTTCTGCATCCGGTTCCGACGCCGATCCGCCCAGAAACCACATCATCAGTTTGCCGGCATTGGATTCCTTCAACAGGTCCGGCCATTTTCCCTTGCGAACGTCAATACGAATGCCGACTGCGTCCATCGACCGAAGCCAAAGCTCATCCACGGTTCGGTCTTTCTCGGTCGGCGTGGAATTGCTCTTGAGAATGAGCGGGCTGCCGTCCGGCATATCGCGATAGCCGTCGCCATCGCGATCAAGATAGCCATGCATATCGAGCAAGGCGCGTGCTTTGGCAGGATTGTATTC
>JANMPY010000053.1:0-10398 GCA_031370095.1 Betaproteobacteria bacterium | reverse complement strand
TCAAGATCAAACGGCGCATACAGCGCACCGAGGCCAGAAAGGATTGCGACCGGACGCGACAGTGCCTGACGCAGCGCGCGAACTTTCGGCGGTGTCGGCACCGCTTCGGCTTTGATGCAGACGATCGACGCGACTTCTTTGACGATGCGCAAAATCAGCGGCACCGACATCTGTACCTCGGTCGACGCCGGATGATCCTGCAACACGATCGGAAGCGCTGTGCCAACGGCGATGCGAGCGTAGTACTCGACGATGCGCTCATCGTTTGCAATCGGCTCTTTGGCCGGTGCAACCATGACCGCATCGGCACCCAGATCCTCTGCCATGCAGGACAGATAAGCTGCCGCTGCGGAGCCAGCGTGACTGGTGCCGACGATGACGGGAATGCGTTTGGCGACGCTCGCAACGGCGCACTTGATGAGTGCCGCACGCTCGTGATCATTGAGGCGATTTGATTCACCGAGCACGCCGAGAATGGTGATGCCATTGACGCCCAACGTCAGCATGAACTCGATCATGCGCTGCATCGAGGCGAGATCGAGGCTCTCGTCGTCGTTGAATGGCGTCGCCAGAATCGGGATGACGCCGGAGAATTTGTGGGTGCTCATGCGGCTCTTTCAGTTGGAACGGCGAGTATAAAAACGGCGTTGAGATGTATTGCTTGGCGGGCAAATATTTTTCGTCCTGACAATTATGCCAGCCGGACACAGCACCTCCGCGACGATCAAAACCTGCGATGAATGCCCAGATGCGCGCGGCATCATTTCCCCGCTGCGATTGATGCGGCGCAACATTGCGTCGCCAGCGGACGCCGTGGACAAACCACCAGATACGATTTGTGGCAAAAACACCAAGTTACCCAACTCATATAGATGACCTACTTGACTTTGCCAGAATCACTGCATAAAGTATTCGGCGTGATGCGTCGTTTAACGGTGCCTGATCGTCATTCAGCCAGCTGCCAGCTTGCACGTCCGGCAAAGTGTCAGCTCAAAAAATTAAATGGACAAGGAGAAATGCATGAAACTCGCCAGGAAAGTGAATAAGTCTGTAGGTGTGCGATGCCTGCTATTGCCCGCCATGTCGACGATTGCCGTGCTCGTCGCCGGTATCGTTCATGCACAGCAGGCACCTGCAACAGCGGCTAAAGCAGAGGCCTCCGACAAACTCGACACCATCACCGTCACCGCCACCAAGCGCAGTGAGCCGCTGCAATCCGTGCCGATCGCGATCACGGTGCTGGGCGGCGAACAGCTTGAGCAAAGCAATCTCAATACCCTCGGTGCAATCACCACGCAAACGCCGACGGTCAATTTCCGCACCGGCGCGTCGAACAAGGATACGTCGCTGTTTATTCGTGGTGTCGGCACGATCACCACATCTCCCGGCGTTGAGCCAACTGTGTCGACCGTTATCGATGGCGTTGTCACGGCGCGCCCGGGCCAGGCCACGCTTGATCTGGTCGACATCGACCGCGTTGAAGTCTTGCGCGGTCCGCAGGGGACATTGTTCGGCAAGAATGCTTCGGCTGGCGTGATCAATATCATCAGCAAAGCACCCTCAAGCGACACCCAACGCTACATTGACCTGGCTTACTTTCAGGGCAATGAAAAGCGGCTGCGGGTGGGCGCTTCGGGCGAACTTCAGCCTGATACTTTGCGCGGTTCCGTTTCCCTGCTGCATGGCGATTACGACGGTAACGTGACCAATGTCTTTAACGGCAGCAAGGTCAACGGCTACAAACGCGATGGCGGACGCGGCAGAATCGAATTTACACCGAACAAGGACGTGAAGGTCACCGTCATTGCCGACTATATGAAAGCAAAGGACAACGGCCCGCAGGGTGTCGTCGTTGGCACTACGTTGACGTCATATCCGCTCGGCATCGTTACCGCGAATCCGCTATTCGCTGCAGCGATCCTGCCCGTCATCCCCTCGGCCAACAACCGCAACATCAATAGCGAGATTGAAACGCGGGTTGCCGATACCAACTCCGGTTTGTCCGCACAGATCGACTGGACGGCTGGCTCCCACACCTGGACATCCATCACCGCTTACCGCAAATGGAAGAACAATCAGTTTCAGGATCAGGATCGCCTGTCGACGGTCTATCGACAGTTTGTTCAGCAGGCCGACACTGGCAATCTCGATTTCAACCAGACCACCCAGGAAATCCGCGTTGCGTCACCGAAGGGTCAGTTTTTTGACTATGTTGCCGGCGTTTTCTATATGAATGCCAAGAATGACGAGCGCTATCAGCGCGACGTTACCCGCTGTGCGGCAAGCACGGCAGCGGCATTGCCGTCGGGACTGGTGCCGTGTACAGCAGCGACAACGACATTCGACACCGGCATCGCGAACTACGGCATCCGCAGCAAGAGCGCTTCGGTATTCGGCGAAAGCACTTTTAACTTCACCAATGAGTTGCGCGCCATTGCCGGGCTGCGCTATACCACCGATGATCTCTCGTATTACCATGCGCGCACGTCAACGCAGGCTGCAGCGATTGCCGGCGTGCAACCGGCCACATCGAGCAATGGATCAACCAAGGAAAATGGTGTTTCCGGACGGGTCGGCCCGCAGTTTGAATTGACCAAGGACACGATGCTGTATGCGACCGGCTCACGCGGCTATAAGGGGCCGGCCTTTAATGTGTTCTTCAACATGCTTCCCTTCAGCGGCACGGTCGCGCGCGATTCGATTCCGCTGAAACCAGAAACGTCGAACACCTACGAGCTTGGCTTGAAGACCACCGCACTCGATAACCGCGTGCGTTTTAACGTCGCTGTCTTCGATAGCAAGTACAAAAACTATCAGGCCAACATTCAGGATTTGGTGGTCGGCACGGTTATCACGCGCCTGATCAATGCAGGTGAGGTATCGACCAAGGGTGTCGAAGTGGATTTCGCGGCTAAATTGTCGAAAGAGTTCACGGTGTCAGGAGCAGCCGCACGCATCAAGGCGCGCATCGACAAGTTCAACTGCCCGGTGGGTGCGTCAGCGAGCTGTAACGTCGATGGCAAGCCACTACCGTTTTCGCCTGACTCGCGCGTCAATGTGCGGGCCAACTACAAAACACCGATCAGCAGCGGCCTGACCCTCGATGTTGGCGGCGATTACAACTGGCAAAGCAAAGTGCTTTTCGACATCACGCAGGCACCCGATACCTATCAAAGTGCTTATGGCATATTCAATGCAACCGTCGCGGTTTCTGATGCAGCAAAAGGCTGGCGCGTTGCCATTCTCGGCAAAAATCTCGCCAACAAATCCTACGCCGCAGCGCTGGCAACGGGCGGCGCGTTCATTGTCCGGGCAGTCCCGCGTGATGACCGGCGCTACTTCGGGATAAACGCACGCCTCGATTTTTAGCGGACTGCTGGATGAGAGATGACGGGCGTCGCCAGTTCAGACGACCGTCAACATCGCTATTGCCTGCATGGTGGGGATAGAATCTTCGCTTCTACCGGTTTTACCACATAGGTCATCTGTGTCTGCCACCCCACCACGTCGCGCTCTGGAGTCGCTTCGCAGCCAGCGCTGGCTGGCGAAAGACGACATGCGTTCGTTCGCGCATCGACAGCGATTGCAACAACGTGGTCTAAGGCGCGAAGAATTTCTCGACCGTCCCGTGATCGCGATCATCAATACGTGGTCGGACCTCTCTCCGTGCCATGCGCATTTACGTGAGCGCGCCGCCTCAATCCGTCAGGGCATCTTGCTGGCGGGCGGCTTTCCGGTTGAGCTGCCGGCGCTGTCTCTGGGCGAGGTGATGGTCAAACCGACCACGATGCTTTACCGCAATTTTCTCGCCATGGAAGCCGAGGAGTTGCTGCGCTCGCATCCGGTTGACGGTGCGGTGCTGCTCGGCGGTTGCGACAAGACCACGCCGGGCCTGTTGATGGGCGCGATCAGCATGGACATCCCGGTTATTTTTTGTCCCGCAGGACCGATGTTGAATGACCGCTATAAAGGCCAAAGCGTTGGTGCAGGGACGCACACCAAGAAATTTTGGGATGAATACGTCGCGGGCAACATCAAGCAGCCGGAGTGGATCAAGCTCGAAGCGAAGATGACGCGTTCACCCGGCACCTGCAACACCATGGGCACGGCCAGCACCATGACCTCGATTGCGGAGGCAATGGGATTTACGCTGTCAGGTGCCAGCAGTATTCCTGCCATGGATGCCAATCACGTACGGATGGCCTCGGGAAGTGGCGCGCGCATCGTTGACATGGTTTGGGAAGACCTGAAGCCGTCGCGGTTCTTTACGCACGATTCGCTCATTAATGGCGTCATTGCCTACATGGCGCTGGGTGCTCCACCAACGCCGCCATTCACCTCATCGCCATTGCCGGGCGTGCGGGTCTTAACCTCACGCTTGATGAGATGGACGCCGCCGCGCGGCAGATTCCCGTCATTGCTAATCTATTTCCGTCCGGCGACAAACTAATGGAAGATTTTTTTTACGCGGGCGGCATGCCGGCGCTGTTGCAGGAAATCCGTTCTCATTTGAAGCTCGACGCGTTGACCGTCACGGGGAGAACGCTTGGTGAAAATATTGCTGATGCCGAATGTCTCGATGCGGACGTGATCCGCAGTCTTGATCGTGCGGTGGCACCGGGTGCGGCACTCGCCGTGCTGCGTGGAAATATTTGTCCCAATGGTGCCGTCATCAAGCCGTCTGCGGCGAACCCAAAATACTTCAAGCATCGGGGACGCGCATTGGTGTTTGAATCCAACGCGCAGATGCTTGGCGAAATTCATTCGCCGGATCTCGATGTCGATGAAAACACGGTGCTGGTGTTGAAGCACGGCGGCCCGGTCGGTGCGCCCGGCATGCCCGAGTGGGGCAATTTGCCGATACCAAAAAAATTGTTGCAACAAGGCGTGCGCGACATGCTGCGTATTTCAGACGCACGCATGAGCGGCACCCATTTCGGCAGTTGTGTGGTTCACGTGACACCGGAAGCGGCAGTTGGCGGGCCGCTGGCGCTGGTGCAGACGGGTGACATGATCGCACTCGACATCGAGGCACGCACCTTGAATGCAGAAGTCAGTGATGACGAATTTGCGCGCCGCCGAGCCGCGTGGAAAGCGCCCAAACGCATTTACGAACGCGGCTTCACGCGGCTGTACATCGAGCACGCGACGCAGGCCAATCTTGGCTGCGACTTTGACTTCCTCATGGGCAACGCCGCCACGCCCGAGCCACCCATTTACTGAGATCAATATGGATCCGTTCAACAATCCGTTTCGCGCGCTGCTGTCAGAGCCGAGCATTCCGCTGGGCACCTGGCTCATGTCCGGCACGGCATCAACTGCCGAAGCGATGGGCTGCATCGGTTTTGACTGGCTGGTGGTCGACATGGAGCATGTGCCGATTGACTACAAGGACACGTATCACATCCTCCAGGCGATTGCCGGCACCAAAGCTACACCGGTGATTCGTCTGGCGTGGAACGACATCGTTCTGGTCAAACGCGCGCTGGATATTGGTGCGCAGACGCTGATGTTTCCATTTGTACAGAATGCTGATGATGCTGCGCGCGCAGTTGCCTCCACCCGCTACCCGCAGACAGACGACGTTATCCCCGGCACGCGCGGGTTTGCCGCGATGCACCGCGCCAGTCGCTACGCCACCGCGAGTGACTACGGCAAGCGCGCCAACGAGGGCATCTTTCGCATGATCCAATTAGAAACGCCATCCGCGATTGAACGACTGGAGGAAATTGCCGCTGTCGATGGAGTCGATGCGCTGTTCATGGGGCCGGGAGATTTGTCGTCTGCGATGGGACAAATCGGCAATATCGCACACCCCGAAGTGCAGGCCGCGTTGAAAAACGCTGCAGCGCGCGCAAATAAAATAGGCAAGCCGATCGGCATCGTCGGGCCGACGCCGGAAATGGTGCAGCAGTTCATCGGCTACGGTTACAACTACGTGGCCGTTGCATCGGATATGGGAATGATGATGCGACAGGCCAACGCGTTCTTTGCTGCGATGAAGCCGGCGCTCGCCGGGTCTGCCAAACCCGCACTCAATACGGGCGTGTACTGAGTGCCGAACGCGAAACCCGAAAGCGCACGCGTGTCCGGCGTCAACTTCGAGAAAGTCGAAAAGACTTACGACAACGGCATCAAGGTCGTGCACGGCATCGATCTTGAAATTCACCGTGGTGAGTTCGTCGTCTTTGTCGGTCCCTCCGGCTGCGGTAAATCCACATTGATGCGCATGGTCGCGGGGCTGGAAGCGATCAGCAGCGGCACGATTTCCATCGAAGGCCGCGTCGTCAACGAACTGCCGCCGCGTGAACGAGACATTGCAATGGTGTTTCAGGATTACGCGCTCTATCCGCATAAAAACGTATTCGACAATCTCGCTTTCGGCTTGAAGCTGCGCAAATTTCCGGCGGCAGACATCGACAAGCGCGTCAAAGAAGCGGCGGCGATTCTCAAGATCGATCATCTTCTCGACAGGAAACCGCGCGCGCTTTCTGGCGGCCAGCGACAGCGCGTCGCCATGGGCCGCGCGATCGTGCGCCAACCGAAATTGTTCCTGTTCGACGAGCCGTTGTCGAATCTGGACGCGCTGTTGCGCTCCGAGATGCGCACCGAAATAAAAAAACTGCATCAACGCATCGGCGCCACCACCATTTATGTCACCCACGATCAGGTCGAAGCAATGACACTGGCCGAACGCATCGTGGTGCTGTCGGGTGGAAACATCATGCAGGTCGGCACGCCGGACGAAATTTATAACCAGCCGGTATCAAAGTTCGTCGCGGGATTTACCGGTTCGCCGCCGATGAATTTCCTGCAAGGCGTGATCAAGCGGGATGGCGATGCGTTTGCGGTGCGTTTGAACGATGGTACGTCGCTGAATTTTCCGCCTGGCCGTCGCGTAAATAGGGGTGGGGTCGATGGACAACAGGTCGAGCTCGGCATTCGACCAGAGGATGTTCGCGCCGATGCAACGCCCGAGGCCGTCCGCATAGATGCGAGTGTGGTGGTGGTCGAGCCGTTGGGCGCAGAGACGCTGGTGACGTTCACCTGTTCCGGCGGAGAAATCGTCGCGCGCATGCCGCCGGGCATTGCCTTTTTGCCGGGCGAAGTCACGGGCATTTTTCTGGACATGGGCAAGGGCCACGTGTTTGATCGCGTGAGCGGTGCGGTGGTCTGAGGTGCCCCAATGATGCGATTCATTGCCCGTTGTTGCGTAAGCTTGTTACTTGCCACGTCTTTGCACGCGGGCGCACAAACACATCTGAAATTCCTGGTGGGCGGGCAGCATCGCCCGGACGTATTTCGCGAAATGTTCAAGGAATATTCGGCCGCGAATCCGGGCGTGGAAATCAGTCTGGAGGTGGGCGGCGCCACGTCGGAATTGTTGCAGCGATACCTGAGCACGCTCCTCACCGCGCGCGACCCGACGCTCGATGCGTTCATCATCGATGTGGTGCGTCCCGCGCAATACGCCGCCGCAAAGTGGGCCGAGCCGCTCGATGGCTACTTCGGCACCGAGCGCGAAGCGGTGCTCTCGCGCTATCTTCCACAGTATCGCGCCGCGAATACAGTGGATGGCAAGACCGTGTCGCTGCCCGCATTTTCGGACGCCATGTTTCTGTACTACCGCAAGGATCTGCTCGATAAAGTCGGCGAAGTGCCGCCGACGACATGGCCGGAACTTGCGCGTATCGCCAGAAAAGTGATGGACGTTGAGCGTGATCCCAATTTGCAAGGCTTGAGTTTTCAGGGCAAGGCGATCGAGGGCGCGGTGTGTTCGTTTCTGTTGCCCTACTGGAGCCTGGGGGGCGAAGTTGTACGCGATGGCAAATTGGGATTCGACCGCGCCAAGGCTGAAGCGGGACTTGCGATGTGGAAAAAAATGGTGGCCGATGGCGTGACCAAACCCAACATATCGGAAGTCGGCACTGACGACACGCGCAAAGAATTTCAGGCCGGCAAGGTCGTGTTCGGCATCGTCTGGGGCTTTGCATGGAATCATTTCCAGAATGGCGACACCAGCAAGGTCAAGGGCAAGGTTGGTGTTGTGAAACTGCCTTCCATGCCGGGCGGCGAAGCGGTATCGTGCATGGGCGGCTGGAGCTGGGCGGTGTCGGCGTTTTCGAAAAACAAGGCGGAAACAGTGAAGCTGGTGCGCTGGCTCTCCAGCCCGGCGGTGGCGAAACAATTGGCTCTGCGCGGCTCGATGCAGCCCGCGTTCGCGGACGTCTTCAACGATGCCGATGTGGTAAAGGCGAATCCATGGTTCAGCGCCGCGCTGCCGGTGGTCGAGTCCGCGCGCCCGCGACCCGTGACGCCGATGTATCGACCGATCTCGGATGCGTTGCGCATCAATTTCAATAGCGTGATGGCGGGTGCCCGCACGCCGCAGGAGGCGCTCGATGAAATTGAACATCGTTTTCGGCGGGCCTTAAGGTGAAGGGCGCTGAGGTGAGTGAGTTGAGCAGACCGGGTAAAGTGAACAAGCATTCCCTCCTTGACCGCATCGCCGACATGAACGATGGCACGCTGGCTGCGGTGCTGCTCACGCCGGCATTCGTGTTCATCTCATTGGTGATCGTTTATCCGGTCGCGACATTGCTTTTGCAAAGCTTTCAGGATGTGCGGCTGCTCACCGGAAACCCGGCGCGCTGGGTCGGCATCGAGAATTACACGCTGGTGATGGGCGATCCGCAATTCTGGCGCGCGGTGAAAAACACGCTGATCATCGTCATCATTACAGTGCCGGGCTCACTCCTGTTTGGATTGGGGTTGGCGTTACTGGCGAACATGCCGTTCAAGTGGCGCGGGCCGATCCGGCTTGCGCTGTTGCTGCCGTGGGCAATGCCGCTCGCGTTCGTGGGGCTTACGTTTGCCTGGTTTTTTCACAGCGAATACGGTGTCATCAACGATGTGTTGCGCCGCATCGGCGTCGAGCCGCAGGTCTGGTTCAATTCCACGGCGCTAACGATGATGGCGATTTGCATCGCCACCATCTGGAAGACGTCTTCGTTCATGGCGCTGATTTTGCTCGCCGGATTGCAGACAATACCTAAATCGCTTTATGAGGCGGCCGAAGTCGATGGCGCCAGCCACGCCACACAATTCTTTGAAATCACGCTGCCGCTGTTGGTGCCGTCAATTCTGGTGGCGCTGATTTTCCGCACGCTGACCGCGATTCAATCCTTCGATATTCCCTACAGCATGCCGGGGCCAGGTGAAGAAACACAGACGCTCGCGATGTACATCCACGCCAACGCGGTGGATTATCTTGACCTGGGTTACAGCTCGGCGCTGGCGGTGGTGATGTTTGTGCTGTCGATGGCGACCACGTTTGTGTATCTCAAGTATGTGCGCGGAGACGACAAATGAATGCGCTGCTGTCGGGTAAGCGCCTGCGCTGGGCTGCCGCGACCATCGTATTGCTCAACGGATTTTTCCCCGCGCTATGGATTTTGGCGACGTCGTTCAAAGCGGAAGTCGAGTTGACCGCAAAGCCGATCACCTGGGTTCCGCAGCAGCCGACATTGGACAATTTCATCGCCGCATTTCGCGATCAGCCATTGCCTGGTTATTTGATGAACAGCGCCATCGTTGCGTTTTCATCGATGTTGGTGTCGCTGTTCATCAGCGCGCTCGCCGCTTACGCAGTAGCGCGATTGAATCTCAAGCATCGCGGATTGATTCTGACCGCCATCATCGCGGTGTCGATGTTTCCGCTGGTGACCTTGATGGTTCCCTTGTTCGAGATCATGCGCGGGTTGAATTTGCTCAACAGTTATCTCGCACTGGTGTTGCCGTATGTCGTGCTGAATCTGCCGATCTGCACGCTGGTGCTGGTAAGTTTTTTTCAGGATATTCCGCGCGACCTGGAAAACGCAGCGATGATCGACGGCTGCACGAGGCTAGGTGCACTGTGGCGCGTAGTGGTGCCGCTCGCCGCCCCCGGCGTCTTCACCGCAGGCATTCTGGCGTTCGTGAATGCATGGGATGAATTCCTGCTGGCGCTGTCGTTCAACTCAGCAACCGCGTACCGCACGTTGCCTGTCGGCATCCAGATGTATCAGGGTGAGTTTTCATTTCCGTGGCCGACGATTTCGGCCGCGCTGGTCGTGGCGATGATTCCGGTGGTGATTGTGATTCTGATTTTTCAGGAGCGGGTGGTGAGTGGGCTGACGTCGGGTGGGTTGAAGGGGTAGCACTTGTTCCGTAGTCCCCGTCTGCGCGGGGACGACGTGAATGGTTGGGAGAACCTCATCGAACCCTAGCATTGGCGCGGCTTGCGGAGCAAAAATGCCTCAACCAACTTGCCAGTACTTGCGTTTGTCGTTATCAATAAATGAGAAAGAGATAGCCGTATGTCGCGTGATGCCTTCAACCGCTTTGATTACGATGTTG
>JANMPY010000043.1:0-1506 GCA_031370095.1 Betaproteobacteria bacterium | reverse complement strand
GTATCTCAACGACGCCATGCGCGCATCGGGGCGTGAGTTGCCTGTTGCCGGCTCGCGGGCTTTCGACAAACTTTTCCCCGACTACTTCGCGGTGCTCAAGGGTGAGCCCTGCTGGCTCACCCAGCAGGAAGCAGTCGTTGGCCGCAGTGTTTCGCCGATCCTGACACTACAGGAGCGCATCTGGGTACGCCTGCTGCCGCAAGGCGCTTGCCTCATTGTGATGGACGAAACGCACTTGCATCATCTCGAATCAGCGCACGCACAAACAGCGCGTCTCGCGTCGCTTGGATTCATGCTCGCAAGCGTTAGTCACGAAATCAGCAACCCATTGGCCGCAGTGCATTCGATTCTTCAAGTGTTGCAGTCGAAGAAAGAAAATTCTCCGCAGACGCTGGAAAAAGGCTTGCGCAATATCGCCTCCAGCGTTCGACGCATTCTTGCGATTACCCGAAAGCTCAACGGTTTCGCGCGCGTAGGCAATGTCGCGCCAAGCGCATTTCCGATTGATTTGGCCATCGAGGAGGCGGCGACCTTGTTCGGTTACGACAGCCTCGGTGAGACCACCGAGTTGCACCATGAGCTCAATCCTGATGCGTGGGTGTTTGGCCAGGCCGATCAACTCCACCAAATATTTCACAATATTTTCTTGAACGCGGCGCAAGCGATGCATGGCGTTGGTTCGATCTGGGTCAAAAGCACCGTTCTGCCGCAATCGATCGAGATTGCAATACGCGATAGTGGCCCGGGTCTTTTGCCAGAGGTGCTGACGAAAGTATTCGATCCATTTTTTACCACCAAGCCCAGCGGCGAAGGAACCGGATTGGGTCTCGCCATCAGCCATGAAATCGCCCATGAGCATAACGGATCGATTCGCGCAGACAATCACGCTGAAGGCGGCGCTGTGTTTGTGGTGACCCTGCCGCGCCATACGCAAACGACGGCAGCGCCCGAGGCAACATGACTGGCTCCATGACGCGCAAACCGGAAATCCTGGTGGTTGATGACGATGCGGGTATCCGCGCGGGCATTGAGCTGCTGCTTGGCGATGGACCCTACGACGTTACCTACAAGACCGGTGTGGCCGAGGCACGCGAGGCGCTGAGCGCGATCACCTTCGATCTGGTCATCACTGACCTGCGGCTCGGCGCCGACAGCGGCCTCGACGTCATACGCTGCGCGAAGGAAACAGACGCGACCATACCGGTCATTCTGATGACCAGCTTTTCGTCAATGGAAAGTGCGATCGCTGCGTTGCGGCTGGGCGCCAGCGAATACATCATCAAGCCGTTCAACAACGATGAATTTCTGCATGCCTGCAATCGTGCGCTTGACGAGCGCAAACTGCGGCAGGAAAACGCGGTGCTGCGTCGCACGCTGCGAAAATCCCGCGACCGGAAATTGATGGTGGGTGAGCACCCCAAAATCTCGCGTGTGATGGAGATGGTTCGCAAGGTGGCGTCCTCGGGCGCGACCGTGCTGATCAGTGGCGAGAGTGGCACCGGCAAA
>JANMPY010000026.1:0-1921 GCA_031370095.1 Betaproteobacteria bacterium | reverse complement strand
CGATGCGCTTGATGCCGTCTGCAAGAGTGACGACGACGTTCTCGGTTCGGTTGGTCATGTGCTGCTCCTTTGGTAAAAACATTGAACTATCGTCATGTTGTCGCATCGCGCTATAGGTCGTCAACAAAACGGAATGGCGTTCTTCCAACAGGAACGGTGGGTTGTTTCGCTGGTGCCGCTCATGTACTGTGGATCCATCACACCTGACCGGAGAAGCCCGTGCGCCGTCTCGCCAACATCATCACCGCATTCTCATTGTTGTCCGCGCAGGCCTTCGCCTGGGAACTGCCGGCAGACAAAGCCACGCTGGACAAAGACGCGATCCGCGAAATTCTCGATGGCGACACGTACGCCGAAACCAGCACGTTCAAGCGCAATATCGCCTTCATTGATTTCACTTCGCACGGTCAGAAATTCACGCAGGTGGTGGTGACACTCACACCAGACAAGCCACGTTTGCACGAAGGCAAAAAACTGGTGGTGGTTGGTGGCGAACCCGGCAGCGAGTGGGCTTGGGATTTTCTGGAAACCCCCGAAGGCGGTGAAGGCCCTGGAGTTTGGCTGGCGAAGCACGGCGTTACGTTTGTCGCACTCACGCGCGTCGGCCGCTGGAATTTTTTTGCGGGTGACGGAACCGGCTCGTGGACAGACATTCCCATCGGGCAGCGCATGCCGATCTTCAATCGCGAACAGTCGGCACCTTGGTCCACAGCCGATTTCGAGGTGAAACGCACCGTGCAGAAAGAAGCGACATCCGGCGACAGCAGCGTGTATCGCATGCCCAAACCTGACAGCCTGCTTTACAGGCAGATGCTCGCCACCACGCCGATCACCTATCTGAAGGGCTATCGTATGGCGCTGGAACAAGCGATACCCGCGAAACAACGCGATAGGTCGTTTGTCTTGTTCTGGGGCATGTCGACCGGCGGCGCGTTTCTGTATCCGCTCGCCAAACAATTCAAGCCCGACGGCTATCTGGGATGGGGTACCAGCAGCACCGGCCTTGCGTATGTCTATCGCAAAGCGAAGCAGGGCGATTTCTCGACCGCGTACACCCAGACGGCGCTGCGATTGCGCAAACGCGGGCTCGATGACTTCGGCTATTACACCAGGGAACTCGACGAAGCGACGCGCCTCAAGTGGTGGCAATCGGCACTGCGCGAGCCGCGTTTCAAAAGCGGCGAGGATGCGCCCATGCAATTCAACGTCGCTTCACTTTCCGAGGTGGCGTTGCGACTGTGGCTCTCCGATTTCCTGCCGGACGAGGAACGCAAGGGCGGACTCGCCCAGTTCATGCGCGACATGATCGAGCCCAGTTTCCCGCCTGCCGAATTGAAAGAGCTGGCGATACTCGACATCAACGGCACCAAAGACGAAGCGATCAGCCCAAAGATTGTCGATGCACACCGCGAGGTGATGGAACCGTACGCTCGCCGCTACCGTGTGGCCAGGGTAGAAGGATTTCAGCACTATCTTTACCGGCAGGACAGCATCAAGGTGGTGGGCAATCTGTGGCTCAAGTTTATTGAGTCGGGGTATTTTGATAAATGAGTTTGATCGCTAACGGCGTTCACCACATCGCTTCTCCGCGTGCCAGCCGCGCCACCATCTCCTGCTGAAATTCCACCGGCCCAAAACCAATTTTTTCGCCTTGGACGCTGTAGAAAAATGGGCGACTTGTGCGCACTGCGAACGCCTCCATCCATGCAATCAGCGCGGGATCGGGATCGCGCCCGGCACTGAGAAGCAGATATGCGGGCGCATCCCGCCAGCGAATGCGGATGATGATGACGCCGATCTTGTCCGGCCTGAATTGTTCGGGAAACGGACTATCATCCGCGAGCCAACCACAGACAAAATTTCGACACGGGCTCACCGGTCGCTCTTCATAGATCGTGCATTTCCTGTCGACCAGAAAATG
>JANMPY010000025.1:0-9579 GCA_031370095.1 Betaproteobacteria bacterium | reverse complement strand
GATCGAAATAGGTGCGCAGCGAAGGCTGACGACGCACCATCTCCTTGAATGCATTGGCGAACGCGACCTCATCAAGGGGCCCACGAAGTCGATGCGCGGATGGCGCATGGTAGGTAACGCGTCCCGGATAGAGCTCCTCCAAAAACAGCAGACGCTCCTGCATCAGCGATACCGGTGCGCGGCTTTGGTCGGTTAATCGCTGTATCGGCGTCCGAGTAGCGGAGGCGTTGGCTGTTCCCGCTTGGATGATTTCCGCCAACCGTGCAACTGTCGGCGCGTCAAACAGGCTGCGCATTGTCAGGTGCGACTTCAACGCCCGGTTCAGTCGCGAGGTTAGCTGCGCGGCCAGCAGAGAATGTCCGCCGAGCGTAAAAAAATCGTCGTGAATGCCCACGCCAGGCAAGCCCAGCGAGGCTTCCATTTCGCGCGCGACGGCGTGCTCCAACTCTGTCCGTGGGGCTACGTATGTCGAGCCCGACTGAGCCACCGCGAGCGGAGCCGGCAATGCCTTGCGGTCGATCTTGCCATTGGACAAAAGCGGAATCGCCGAGAGCGATACGAAGTGCTGCGGAATCATATAGTCGGGCAAGGATTTTTTTAAGTATTCCTTGCAGTCGGCTTCTGCGAATGTTGCGCCCGGCTCCGGCACCACGTAGGCAACCAGGCGGACATCACCCGGGCGATCCTCCCGGGCGATCACGACTGCGCGTGCAATGCCTGAAAGCGTCAACAGGCAGGACTCGATTTCGCCAAGTTCAATCCGGTAGCCGCGAACCTTCACCTGAAAGTCGAGGCGACCCAGGTGCTCAAGTAATCCGTCGGCACGCCAACGTCCGCGATCACCGGTTCGGTACAGACGCGCGTCCGCCACCGCCGAAAACCTGTCGCGGGTGAATCGCTCTTCGGTAAGTTCCGGACGATTCAGATAACCAAGAGTCACGCCCTCGCCGCCTATCCAGATTTCACCGGGAACGCCAATCGGCACGATCTGTTGGAACGCATCCAGAATATGGATCGAGGTATTGGCAATCGGGCGGCCGATACTGATCGCTGCATCGGTACTTGTGATGCGACAGCATGTGGACCAGACGGTCGTTTCAGTCGGCCCATACATGTTCCATAGCGCGCCTGTCCGCTGGATCAGTTGCTCGGCGAGGTCGGCGCTCAGCGCTTCTCCACCGCACAGCGCCTTGAATGTCGGCGATCCGCGCCAGCCTGCTTCGAGCAGCATCCGCCATGTCGCAGGCGTGGCCTGTAGCGTGGTCGCCCTGCTCGATTCAATGAGACGCGCGAGGAGGATGCCGTCTGCAGCTTCTTCACCGGACGCAAGAATGACATCAGCGCCCACCGTCAACGGCAGCAGCAGTTCGTTAACGGCGATGTCGAACGAGAGCGTGGTAACCGCCACCAGCTTGTCGTTTTCCGTGAGCCCCGGCTCGATTGCCATCGCGGTCAGAAAATTCACCACCGAGCGGTGCGGCACACGGACACCTTTAGGCTTGCCGGTGGTGCCAGAGGTGTAGATCACGTACACCGGATCTTCTTGACTGGCAGAATTGGCATCGCGCGCAACGGCGTGCTCTGGAAAGGTCGCCAGCAGATTGCGATCCGCATCCAGATACAGCGTCTGCACGCGCGGCCAGGATAGTTGCGGCTGAATTTCTATTACTGAGACTAGCGCCACGACGCCCGCGTCGGCTGCCATAAAGGCCACGCGCTCTGCCGGGTAGGACGGGTCAAGCGGCACATACGCCGCACCAGATTTCAGCACCGCGAGCGCGGCGGCAAGCATTTCAGGGCCGCGCGGGAGATAGAGGCCGACCAAGCGGCCACGACCGGCACCTTTTGCGCGCAACGCATGTGCAATTCGATTGGCGCGCGCATCCAGCCATGCATAGGTAAATGCCTCACCTTTGAACGTCAACGCCGTGCGCTGTGGGGTACGCGCCGCTTGCGCCTCAAACATTTCGTTCACAAGCAATTCGCGCGGGAAAGGCGTCCCCGTGTCATTCCATTGGGCAAGCTGGTGCTGGTCTTGGTTGCTGGTGAGCGCGAGCGTACTTACCGCCGCGTCCGCCGCGTCCGCCGCGTCGCAAATCGACCGTAGCAGGGTTTCGTAGCATTTGAGCCAACGCCGCACCGTGGCACCGTCAAACAAATCGCTGTTGTACTGGCATTCGAGGCGCAGGCCGCCATTGACCTGCACGGCGTTCACGAACAATTCAAAGTTTTCGAAGCTGCGCGGATTGCTGGCGAAATCAACACTGACACCAGGAAATCCGAGCGTGTTTGCGTCCAGCACTTGATCAATGTTGAACATCACGCTCACCAATGGCAGGCGGCTCGGGTCGCGTTCAAGCGAAAGATTTTTGAGTAGCGTACCAAATGTGACCTGCTGATGTTCATAGGCATCAAGCAATACGCCCTGCGTGGCCGCGATCAAGTCACGCGCCGGTGTTGCGGGATTCACCGCGACACGCAGCGGCAGAAGATTGACGCAATGACCGACGAGTCTGTCAAGACCGTCGACGGATTGGCCCGCAGCAGGAATGCCGATGACCACGTCGTCGACACCAGAGATGCGGTGCAGCAGCGCGGCAAACCCGCCGATTAGAGTGGCGAACAGGTTGGCACCGGTGCGTGCGCCTGCCTTGCGCAGCTCGCTCACCAGTGCTGCGTCGAGAACATAATCCTCGCGCCGCGAACTGAAGCTGCGCCACGCAACGCGTGGGCGGTCTGTCGGCAAGTCAAGCGTGGGTATGCTTGTCGCAAACTGCGAGAGCCAATAAACTGCGTCGGCGGCATTCTGCGCATCGCAGCCCGCCGCATTTTGGGCGAGCGCGTATTCGCCGAACGATGCGGCTGGCGGTAATTCGACCGCAGCCCGGCCAACGCGAGCGGTATACAGCGTTGCGAGATCGCGCATCAACACACCGAAAGACCAGCCGTCGCAAACAATATGGTGCGCAGTGAAAATCAGCAGGTGATCTTCTGCGCCGAATTTCATTATTTCGGCGCGAACCAGCGGGCCGTGCATGAGATCGAATGGGCTTTCAACGACGCGTTTTTGCGCAGCCGCAATTGCCACTGCCCGGTCGGAATCGTGAATCAAGCTGCAATCGGTGATGGCCGCGTCCAGCAAAAAATCGTTGGCGATGAAAAGCTCTTCGCCGCTGGCGCTCACCGTCGCGCGCAGCGCCTCGTGCCGGGAAGACAAATCAGCCAACGCCTGACGAAGTGCGGCGACATTGAGCGCACCCGAAAACCGCAATGACACCGATTCGTTAAACGCCAACGAAGCTTCTACACTAAGTCGATCGGCCAGCCAAACCTCACGTTGGGGCTCGGTGGTTGGAACGACCCGTGAAAAAGATGCAGATGCGCCTGCAAACGGATCGTAGTCGACCTCTTCCAGTTCGATTTTCGAGTGCGGATTCAAGCTCACGCGTCAAGCCTCAAATATTTGCCGGGACTATCGGGATTGGGGATGAACCACGCCGCATTTCCGTCGGGATCCTTGCCGATGCGCGCGCCCGGGAACGGCGGCTTGTTGGCGTCGAGTGCGGATGCTTTGGGATCTTTGCGCTGCGGAATGAAACCGGACTCCTGCAATTCATTGACTGATTCTTTGAACGCATTTTTGATCAGCGTGATGTCTGCCTCGGTGTGCGCGGTGGTGAAAAAGCAGGGGAAATTATCCAGGATGTGAATACCACGGCTGCGCATCATCGCGAACAGGAGATCCTGAAGAGGATGATCCTCGGTGAAAAAAGTTTTCCACACCGACGCGAATGACTTCAGCACAATCGGTGCGCCGGCATCGTGACAGAATGCGTTGAGCTCATCGACCATTAGAGTCGTGTTGCGAGTGACTGCGGCCTGTAGCTCGGGGCCGTGCGCTTTGAGGTGTGTAAGCACCGCCTTGGCTGCCGCGAGCGCCAGCGGGTGACGCACGAAAGTACCGGCAAAATAAGTCACCCCTGCGGTCGGAATCGAATCATCTCCATACTGCCATCCGCCGCCATCGAGTGCATCCATGAATTCGCGCTTGCCCGCGATCACGCCAATCGGGAATCCGCCGCCGACCACCTTGCCGTAGGTGCAAATATCCGCACGAATATCGAACAGCGACTGGATCCCGCCGGGATGGCAACGAAATCCGGTGACAACTTCATCGAGAATCAATAGTGTGCCTGCATCCGCTGTAACCTTTCGAAGCTCATGCAGGAATTCACGCGGCTGGAAATCGGGGCGGCGGCTTTGCACCGGCTCGACCAGGACTGCCGCCAGCTCGTGCGCGCGCGACTTGATGATTTCCATCGACTCCGGCGTGCCGTAGTCAAGCACGAGCACGTTGTGCGCGGTGCTGGGCATGATGCCGGGTGCCGCTGGTACGGCGCGCAATTTTTTGGTCGCGCGCACAATGACTTCATCAAAGATGCCGTGGTAGGAGCCAGTAAAAAGCGCAATCAGGTTTCGTCCGGTCACAGTGCGCGCAATGCGCACCGCGCCCATCACGGCCTCCGACCCGGTGTTGCACAATCCCGCGCGATCAAAGCCGGTCATTTCGCAAACGAGCTTGGCGACCTCACCGGCGAGTGGATGTTGCGGCCCGATCTCATAGCCATCGTCGAGTTGCTTTTTCACCGCGTCGTTGACGAACGCGGGTTGCCAGCCGAACAGATTCATGCCGAAACCGTTAAGAACATCGACGTATTCGTTGCCGTCGACATCCCAGAGGCGCGAGCCCCTGGAGCGGACGACAACGATCTGGTAAATCATTTCCTTCAATAACGGCCGGAAGCCGTTCACCACGCGCGGATCGGCCAAGTGGGCGCGGTGCGCCTGCGTGTATTCCTTGGACAACCGGGTACGCGCGATGTAGCGACGCATGAATGTGTCGAGCCTTGCGCGCTGACGCGCGGTGAGTTCGGCCGTGGCTTCGGTATGAATCCGGGCAATGGCACCGAACGCTTTTTTCACATCGTATTTGGCAAGCCCCGCAGCGGCCTCTTCGTCGTTGACTGCCACAGTCTGCGCATCGGGTCTGGTGACGGGCGCTGGAACTGACACAACAGCGGTGGTAGGCAATGACGCGGCAAGTGCGGGATTACCTTGCAGCAACGCGATTTGCTGCGCCATCAAGTGCATCTGCTGCTGAATGACCTGCTCGATCAAGGACGACGGAACGGCACTGCCGGTGCTTGGATCGAAAGCTGGCACCAACGGCTGCGCCGCACCGATATTTGCGCCAACCGGGGCGGTGAGTGCCGGTGGCATCTCCTTGTCGAGGTACGCCGCAAGCGTGTCCAGCGAGCGATATTTTTCCATCAACTGCCGAAACGTGATGTTGACCTTGAACGTCTGCTTCAACTGAATCGCGATTTGTGTCAGCGACAGGGAGTCAAGACCCAGTTCGACAAAAAGCATGGCAGTGTCAGCGTCGGCCATGTCGACGCCGGAAGTGTCTTCCAGCATCGAGCGCAATTGGATGATCAGGTTTGGAAGGCGATTTTGTGCAACGGCGGTAGCGATGGGCGCGGTGGTCATTGGTGGCGTCGATTGGATATGCAGGAGTGGTGGCTCGGTCAATTGTTCAGCCGGTTTAGTTTGCCCGGATACGGGTTTCGCTTCAAGCCAGTGGCGCTGGCGTTCGAACGGGTAAGTAGGCAGCAAAATTCGCTGTTTGACGCTGCGATGGTCAAGCGCGTCGAGCTTGAGCGAAATACCCATGGTCCACAAACGACCCGCCGCCAGCAACAGACTTTCGCGTTCGTTGTCGACACGGTCGGAAAGACTTGCGACTGCGGGCGGAGCCGGCCGTTCGCGCGATCCATGCTGACGAGCCAGCGTGGTGAGCGTCGCCCTCGGCCCGATTTCGAGCATCATGCCACCTGCTGCTGCACCGCCGATAGCCTCAAGTGCTGCGACCAGTGCCGAGGAGAAGCGCACTGGTTCGCGAAGATGACGCGCCCAATAACCGGGATCGCAGGCTTGCGCATCAGACAAAAATTTCGCAGTCACAGTGGAAAAAATCGGGATGGATGGTGCCGAGAGTCGAACGGCGCGAATCTCTGCCTCGAACGGCGCGATGGCCGGATCCATCATCGGCGAATGAAACGCATGCGAAGTTTGCAACAACTTCGAGACTACTTTTTCCGCCTCCAGTTCGGCACGCAGGGCCTCGATTGCGCCATGCGGACCGGCAACCACACACAATCCTGGGCTATTCTCGGCAGCCAATGCCAGATGCGCCGATAGCCGTGGCTGGATCGTTGCCAGCGGTGCCCGAACGGCCAACATCGCACCCGGGGGTAGCGATTGCATCAGCGCGCCCCGGCGCGCCACCAGCCGCACTGCATCCTCGATCTGAAACACGCCAGCCAGTGTCGCCGCCACGTATTCGCCAACGCTGTGGCCGATCAGCACCTTCGGTTGCAGACCCAGCGCCATCCAGTAGCGGGCCAGCGCGTATTCGATACAAAACAATGCAGGCTGTGTAATCGCGGTCGCCGTCAAGGCTCCAGCGTCGGCAGAAAATATTTTTTCCTTGAGGTCAAAATTGACCACGCCTTCAAGCGCGCGCAGACAGGTGTCGAATGCTTCCTTGAAGACCGGTTCGCTGGCATAAAGCGCAGAGCCCATCGCGGGATACTGTGCGCCTTGGCCGGGAAACATGAAAACCACCTCGGGCGGCTTCGCGCCAACGGTGCCGCAAAACGTTTGTGCGGAATTAGCCTCCCGTAACGCTTCCACTGCCGAGGCCGCCGCCGACGCGACCACACAGCGCCGATGCAGAAACGCCTTGCGGCCTGCGTGTAGCGTGTGCGCAGCATCGGCTAAATTGATTGCCCGGTTGGCATCCAGATGGGCTGCCAGCCTGTCTGTAACGGTCTTAAGAGCGTTAGCCGTGCGCGCCGATACCAGCAAGAGCTGCGGGCCATCGGAGGGCTGGGATGCTTGCCGTGCGGGCGCTTCTTCCAGAATCACATGTGCGTTAGTGCCCCCCACGCCGAACGCACTCACGCCTGCCCGTCTCAGCCTGTGTTGTCGCTTCCATTCCGTTTGCTGATCATTGACGACGAACGGGCTGCTGGCAAAATCGATTTCAGGATTGGGCGCGCCAAAATGCAGCGTGGCCGGCAGAATTTCGTTGGACAGCGCCAGCGCAGTTTTAATGAGGCCCGTCGCGCCGGCAGCAATGACCAGATGACCGAAGTTGCTTTTTACTGAACCGATTCTGCAAAAGTTGGCGTCGGCGGTATGACGGCGAAAAGCCTTGCCCAGTGCCTCAAGTTCCACCGGGTCGCCAAGCGGCGTGGCGGTACCGTGTGCCTCAACATAATCGATGCTACGCGCGTCCACGCCAGCGTCGTCGAGCGCTGCCGCAATCACGGCTGCCTGGCCGTCCACGCTGGGCGCAGTGAAACTCGCTTTGGCTCCGCCGTCGTTGTTGACGGCGACGCCGCGAATGACGGCGAAAATCTGGTCGCCGTCAGCAAGCGCATCGCTAAGTTTTTTCAAGAGCACCACAGCGGCACCGTCGCTGAAAACCGTTCCCTGCGCGTTTGCATCGAAGGTCCGGGTGTGCCCGTCCGGGGACAGCATCGCGCCTTCCTGATACAAATATCCGCTGCGTGGCGGACAGGTAATCGACGCGCCACCGGCCAGGGCCATGTCGCATTGGCCGCTGCGCAGACTCGTCACCGCTTGTGCTATCGCGACCAGCGATGTCGAGCACGCAGTGTGTACGCTGATCGCAGGGCCGGTGAGGTTCAGGCGATTGGCCACACGCGTGGCGATGTAATCTTTTTCGTTGGCAAGCATGACCTGAAACTCACCCAGCTGCGCGATTCGTTCCGGGTGGCCCATGACGTGTCGCTGATAATAGCTGGCGTTGTACATGCCACCGAAAACACCCACTGGGCCTGGACAGGAATCGGGTGCGTATCCACCGCGTTCGAGGCATTCCCAGCAAAGCTCCAGAAAGATGCGCTGCTGCGGATCCATCAATTCGGCTTCCCTCGGCGAAATGCCGAAGAAGGCCGCATCGAACATCTCGATATCGTCAATGACGCCGCGTCCCTTCACATATGCGGGATCGGCGCGCAGCTCTGCAGGAATAGAGGGATCGATTTCATCGTCCTTAAAAAACGTGATGCTCTCGCGACCCTCGCAAAGATTCTCCCAGAACGTTTCAATGTCCGCAGCACCAGGAAAACGCCCGCTCATCGCGATGATGGCGATCGCATCACCGGAGGCATCCGGTTCGTTGCGTGGTCGTTTGTGCGCCAACCGGGTCGTTGGAATATCGCTGTCGCCGTGGTCGCCGATAGCAGCAGCAATGGCGGCGGGTGTCGGGTTGCTGAAAAAAACGGTCGATGCGATTGGTCGTGTCACTTCGCGCTTCAGGCGGGAAAGCGCTTGCATCACCAGCAACGAATTGCCACCCAGCTCGAAAAAGTTATCCAGCCGACCTGCGCGATCAATGCCGAGCAGTTCTGCAAAGAGGTGGCATACCATCTCCTCCGCATTGCTCAACGCAGCCAAGTAGGGTTGCGCCAATTCGGGGCGGCGATTTTCCGGTCGAGGCAGCGCGCGGCGGTCAAGCTTGCCGTTGGCCGTGACTGGAAGCTGGTGCAGCAGAACGTAATTGGCCGGCACCATGAAATCAGGTAGAACGCCAAGCAGATATGCCCGAAGATCGCCTATTGGCGCGGGGTTTGACGATGCCACCACGTATGCGACCAGACGAGTGCCGCCTGGTTGATCGTCGCGCGCGACGACCGCGCATGCCTGCACGCCGGCGTGGCGGGCGAGTGCGGCTTCGATCTCGCCAACTTCAATTCTGAAACCGCGAATCTTGACTTGGCCATCGCGGCGACCGATGAACTCGATGTTGCCGTCGGGCAGATAACGCACCAAATCCCCGGTGCGGTAAAGGCGATCCCCTACCGGTCCGAACGGATTGGCGACGAAACGTTGCGCAGTCAATTCAGGTCGGCGCAGGTAGCCGCGCGCGAGGCCCGGACCGCCAACGCATAGCTCACCCACCACGCCGACCGGGACGGGTTGTAAACGCTGATTCACGATGTGTACGGACGTGGCCGCGATGGGCCTGCCGATGGGGATTGATCGCGCTGACGCATCGGTGTCGCGCGGAATCGGATAGGTCGCGGTAAAGGTCGTACACTCCGTCGGCCCATAGCCGTTGATTAGCGTGACATCCGGCAGCGCCTTCTGCGCACGCACGACATGGGACACCGACAGCGCTTCGCCACCGACCAGTAGCTGATCGAGTCCGCGCAAGTTCAGTGGATTATCATCAATGATTGCGTTAAACAGCGCAGCGGTAAGCCATACCGCATTCACGCCGTGCATGCTGATCGATTGGGCCACGCCCGAACCGGTGGGCACAGCTTCAGCATGAAGAACACATTTGCCCCCATTGAGCAACGGGCCCCAGATTTCCAGCGTGGAAGCGTCGAAGCCAAGCGGAGCTGCGTGCAAGAACGATACCTCTGTCCCGAGCCGCATGTAGCCGACGTTTTGTACCAGCCTGACGACCGACTGGTGGCA
>JANMPY010000020.1:0-9982 GCA_031370095.1 Betaproteobacteria bacterium | reverse complement strand
GGTGTTGTTTCCCGGCGGCACCATGGCGCTTAAAATTTTCGAGCAGCGCTATCTGGAGATGGCGAAAGTTTGCTTAAAGACCGGCTCTCCATTCGGCATTGTGTTGATTCGCGAAGGTCACGAAGTAGGCATCCCGGCGGCACCCGAGTCGGTCGGCACGCTTGCACAAGTATCCGATTGGGATATGCAAAACCTCGGCGTCCTGCAAGTGCGCGTAAAAGGCTCCACGCGCTTCAAAATACTTTCAAAATCGGCCTCAAAAAGCGGCCTTATCATAGGCCAAATTTTGACACTTCCCGACGACATGCACATCGATTGTCCGGAACATCCGGTATGCGCGAATTTTCTGCGTAAAGTATTTGCGCAGCTCGGCTTGGGCGGCGGTGTCGACGAGCAACAATTCGACGATGCCGCGTGGGTCAGCTATCGGGTGGCTGAAATATTGCCGTTCAGCGGCGCGGTAAAACAAAAATTGCTAGAGCTCACCGATGCGCGCATACGGCTTGAAATCCTGCATCGGTTTCTTTCCGATCAGGGTTTGATCGAGTGAGCCGCTTATATCGATTTAAGGATGCGTTTTACCGGGGCAGGAATCGCGGCGTCCATTGCATCGTCGACATTCACCCACATCAATCCGGGCTCCATCGCGCGTAAGGCAAATTTGGCGGGAGTGATTTCGGTGGGAAAAATTGTCAGCGAAAAATGTGTAAAGCCGTGTTCGACCTGCGGCATTTCACGCATGGTGCGGCTGGTAAGTCGGTAGCTCAATTGCAACGACTTGGCAATATCTGCGTCAAGCGGCAATTCAGGCAAGCTCCACAAGCCGCCCCAGATACCGGTCGGCGGACGCTTTTCCAAAAGCACTTCGCCTGAATAAATAATCACCAGCATCCGCGTTTGTCGGTGCGGTATTTCTCGCTTTTTTGCTTTGCCCGGCAAGGCCTCACAACGTCCCTCTAGAAACGCGACGCAGCTTTTTTGCACCGGGCAAAGCAGGCAGGCGGGCTTCGTGCGCTTACACACGGTGGCACCCAGATCCATCAAGCCCTGCGTATACGATTCAATATCGGCGCGCGGCAAATTGTCCTCGGCGATCAACCAAAGGCGGTCTTCCACCGGCTTGGTTTTAACATCACCCTCTACGCCAAAGTGGCGCGCGAACACCCGCTTCACATTACCGTCGAGAATTGCACGCCTTTGCCCAAACGCGAATGCGTTGATCGC
Source organism: Betaproteobacteria bacterium (assembly GCA_031370095.1). Taxonomy (GTDB): domain Bacteria; phylum Pseudomonadota; class Gammaproteobacteria; order Burkholderiales; family Usitatibacteraceae; genus UKL13-2. Next base: position 8,758 of record JANMPY010000020.1, on the reverse strand, counting down.
AGCGGCAGTTGAGCGACCGATGCCAGACAAGGCGTGAATCGCGTCGAAATCTTTCGGGAAAACGCCTGCGTGCAGCGTCATGATTTGTTGCGCGCCACGGTGCAAATTTCGCGCGCGCGCGTAGTAGCCCAGGCCCGCCCAAAATGGCATCACCTCGTCGAGCGAGGCCGCCGCCAATGACGCGACATCAGGAAAGCGTGCGAGAAAACGCTGGTAATACGGAATAACTGCCACCACCTGCGTCTGCTGCAGCATGACCTCGGATAGCCAGATGCGATAAGGATCGCGGGTGTTTTGCCACGGCAAATCGTGGCGTCCGTAGCACTTCTGCCAAACAATAATCTTCTTTGCGAAACTGCTCATTTGTCTAAAAAAATATGTAACTCAAGCGATGGTAGCACGCGATTTTTTTGTTCCGGTGCAAGTCAGTTGCTACCACACTCATAGATAATCACTATTGTAATCATCGGATCAATCTATTAGACCAATTACACTAAACCCCGTACTCTTAGCTGCTGCATCAAGCAGACAATCGATTGATTATTGAACAGGAGATTCATGATGAAACTCAAAGGAACCAAAACCCACGACAATCTGAAAGCCGCTTTCGCGGGTGAAAGCCAGGCTAACCGTCGTTACCTGTATTTCGCAAACAAGGCCGACGTCGAAGGCAACACCGAAGTCGCCGGACTGTTCCGTGCCACCGCAGAAGGTGAAACCGGCCACGCACACGGCCATCTGGACTACCTGGCTCACGTCGGCGATCCAGCCACCGATCTGCCAATCGGCACATCGGAAAATAATTTGAAATCCGCCGTTGCCGGCGAAACGCACGAGTACACCGACATGTACCCGGGCATGGCCAAATCAGCACGCAGCGAAGGATTCGAGGAAATTGGCGACTGGTTTGAGACGCTGGCCAAGGCAGAACGCTCGCACGCCAGCAAATTCCAAAAGGCACTGGATGCATTGGTGACCGCGTAAGGTAATTTAGTAACAAAGCAAAACAGCAGACAGGTCAGGTGGGGAAAATGTATTTCCTCACCTGATTTATTTTCTCCCACCAACAAATACAAAAATATGTCGACCCGCGAAGGCAGCCTCGAAGCACCCACCCGGCATCCCATCGATTGGCAGAATCCCGATTTTTATTCGGCTGAATCCGCCCTGAAGGAGATGGAGCGCGTGTTCGATATTTGCCACGGTTGTCGTCGTTGCGTGTCACTCTGTAATGCCTTTCCGCGTCTGTTCGACCTCATCGATGAGAGCCCGACGCTTGAAATGGATGGCGTGCCCAAGGAAAAATATTGGGAAGTCGTCGATCAGTGTTATTTATGCGACGTTTGCTACATGACCAAATGCCCCTACGTGCCGCCGCATCCGTGGAATGTGGATTTTCCGCATCTGATGCTGCGCGCGAAAGCGATCCAATTCAAACAAGGCTCGCCCACCAAATTTCGCGACACCAATCTTTCCTCGACGGATCGCAACGGAAAACTGGCGACCATTCCTGTCGTGGTGCAGTTCGTAAACGCATCGGCCAAGATGCCGCTGGTTCGTAAAATGATGGAGTCGACCATCGGCGTCCACAAAGACGCCTGGTTGCCAGAATTTGCCAGCAAAAAATTTCGCAGCAATGCGTCGACCAGCAAAACCACCGCGCCGGTGGACGGCAAGCGCACCAAGGGCAAGGTGGCGATATTTTCCACCTGCTATATCAATTACAACGAGCCCGGCATCGGTCACGATCTGACCAAAATTCTCGACCACAACGACATCGCCTATGTGATGGTCGAAAAGGAAGCTTGTTGCGGCATGCCAAAACTTGAGCTGGGCGATCTTGAATCGGTCGCGGCATTAAAAGAAAAAAACATTCCGCCCTTGGCCAAACTTGCACATGAGGGCTACACGATCATCACGCCGATCCCATCGTGTACCTTGATGTTCAAACAAGAATTGCCGCTGATGTTTCCCAACGACACCGATGTGCAAGCGGTGAAAGCGGCGATGATGGACCCGTTTGAATATCTGATCGGTCGCGAAAAAGATGGCTTGTTGAAGAAAGATTTTCAAACCAAACTCGGCAATGTTTCGTATCACATCCCCTGCCACTCACGGGTGCAAAACGTCGGACAAAAAACCCGTGAAATGCTGGAGCTGGTGCCCGACACCAAGGTCACCACCGTTGAACGCTGTTCCGGGCACGCGGGTACGTGGGGCGTCAAAAAAGAATTTCACGAGATTGCGCTAAAAATTGGCAAGCCCGTGTTTCGCCAGATGAGTGAGGCCGAGCCCGATTACGTAAGCTCTGATTGCCAGCTCGCGGCGCACCATATTGAGCAGGGCATCGCCATATTGAAAAAAGATCAACCCGACCACAAAGCAAAAATCGCCCACCCAATCACCCTGGTGCGCAAAGCGTACGGATTACCTGATTAAGAAATTATTTCGGTTTCCCTCACCCAACCCTCTGCTTCGCTTCAAGTGTTCCCTTGTCCCATAGGCGAGGAAGATAAATGATGCACGATGGGAAAAAAACATCCTGCAGGAGACAACGATGACCATGACCATAAAAAAAACCATTACCGCCGATAGCCTGATGTCCCTCGAAGCCTACGCCAAGGCGCGCCCCGCATATCGCGCGACCGCGATCGCCCACAAGCGCTTACGCACGGTGCACATTGGCGAGCATGTCACGCTGCTGTTCGAAGACGAAATGACGATCCGCTATCAGATTCAGGAAGTGCTGCGCGTCGAAAAAACGTTTGAGGAAGCGGGCATTCAGGACGAACTCGCCGCCTATACGCCGCTGGTACCCGATGGCCGCAATTTCAAGGCGACCATGTTGATCGAGTACGAGGATGAAGCTGAACGTCGCATCGCACTCACCAAACTGAAAGGTATCGAAGACAAAACCTGGATTCAGGTTGAGGGCAGCAAAAAAGTTTATGCGATTGCGGACGAAGACTTGCAACGCGAAAACGAAACCAAGACGTCGGCCGTACACTTTTTGCGCTTTGAGCTCAGCGAGGAAATGGCGGCGGCCCTGAAGTACGGCGTGTCACTGGCGATGGGCGTTGACCATCCGCAGTACACGGTCGCGATGGAAGTGAGCAACAGCACGCGAGCCGCGCTGGTGAACGATCTTGCCTGAAAACGTTGGTGCTTTAAAAAAACGGCTCGCAATTTGCGGGCCGTTTTTTTTGAACTGCCAACGTTGTCAGGTTTTGGAGCGGGCGAACGGAATCGAACCGTCAGCTCTAGCTTGGGAAGCTAGGGTATTACCACTATACGACGCCCGCATTCGCCAATTGTAATCGCATTCGGTCGGGCAATAGCCCCGTGGATGTTTGCGCGAATTTTGGTCGAGCCGAGCTATCAGGCGGTTCACACAAATTGACAAATTAACGAGACTTTTTTCGGCGAAAGCTGAATCCGCATTTTCGAGTCATCCGTAGACTCTGCGTACACATCGAAACTTCGCCACAACCCACGTCGGAAGCCACACTCCATGCAAAAGTTTCAACGCCAAACTTGCGCCACACGCATCGCGCATGTGGCAATCGTCGCAACTGCAATACTGGCAACCGCGGCCCAAGCACAAACCAGCGAATTCACGACCAGCAGCAAGCTGCTGTTGACCGGCGGCATCACCAACATTGAAGGCTCGGCCGGCGGTGGCTTGACGCCTTGGGCGGTGATCGGCGGCTACGGCACAAAGGATCAGATCGGAGCAAACGCGTTTTTCACCAACGTGCGCTCAAAGGACTACGAGCTGCGAACCGGCGGCGCGCTCATCGGAATTTACGATCGCGTCGAGCTATCTTTCGCTCAACAAAAATTCGACACGCGACAAGTTGGCGGCCTGCTCGGCATCGGCAACGGTTATAAATTCACGCAGAAAATTGTCGGCGCAAAAGTAAAGGTTGCAGGCGACGCGGTGCTGGAACAAGATTCATGGTTGCCGCAAATCGCGGTGGGATTTCAGCGCAAAGAAAATGATCGCGGTGATTTGTTGCGCGCGCTTGGCATCAAAAGCGACAAAGGCACCGACTACTACGTTTCCGCCACCAAGCTGCTGCTTGCGCAAAGCGTATTGCTGAACGGCACGGTGCGTTTCACCAAAGCCAACCAGACCGGCATCCTCGGTTTTGGCACGGCCACGCGGGATAAATACGACACGGTTTTCGAAGGCTCCGCCGCATTATTGTTGCGAAAGGACGTGGCGATTGGCGCGGAATTTCGCCAGAAGCCCGACCACCTGCCGTTCAAGGAAAACAATTGGTTCGACGTTTTCATCGCCTGGGCACCGACCAAGAACGTGTCGGTCACACTCGCCTATGCCGATCTCGGCAACATCGTCATCAAAGACAAACAGAAAGGCACTTACCTTTCGCTGCAAGTCGGCTTCTAAATTTATCGGAGAAAAAACATGCGACAACATTTGAAAATTATTTTTACCGCGCTCGGCATCGTCCTAAGTGGCGCAGCGTTAATCACCAACGCGCAAGCGCAAGAGGGCGTGAAGCTGGTTGATGACGCTGGCATCTTTAAGGAGTTCGGTGAAAAAGCCGGACTTATTAAAATCATGGATGACTTTATGGTCAACCTGCTCAAAGACCCGCGCACCAAACCGTCTTTCGAAAATACCGACCATAAACACATCAAGGAACAGCTGGTCGATCAAATCTGTTTTATTCTCAACGGATCTTGCGAATATAAAGGTGCGGCGATGAAACCCATCCACGCCAATCTCGCCATCAACCGCGAAAATTTCAACGCGCTGGTCGAGCAGTTGCAATTCGCAATGGACAAGAACAACGTGCCATTCCGTGCGCAGAATAAATTGCTGGCAGTGTTGGCGCCGATGCATCGGGACATCATTACCAAATAATTTTCATGCTGGGATGCTGAGGTGCGGTTGTTTTTGCCCGCATTTTCTCCGCATTTTAAGCACAATCACTAGTACTGGCGAGGCTTTTCAGGCTTTTATGCCACAAACGCCGCGCCAGTAAACGACTTCGCCTTTCGGTAGTCCTCGCTTGTGTCGACGCGGTCGGGCTCCACGAAGCATCGCTGCAACTCGCGCCGTCTATCGACCATTCATCGCAATTGTGCTTTCAACGGCCACGCCCATCGGCAGACTAGCGACTCCATCAATCTTAATTGGAGTCACGCGATGAAGCTCACTAAAAACATTTCCCGCACCGTTCTCGGCGTCTCGATGCTGCTGCCGCTTTTTGCCCATGCCGTTGATCTGAGCATCGACGTAAAGGGCATCAGCAGCGACAAGGGCAGCGTGCTGGTCGCACTCTACGACAAGGCGGATATGTGGATGAAAAAACCCGTCGGCGTCGCAATGATGCCTGCGAAAAAAGATGGCGTCACATTAACGATCAGGGATCTGACCGATGGCGAATATGCGGCCTCGCTGTTTCATGACGAAAACGGCAACGGCAAGTTGGATAGCAATGCCATCGGCATGCCGATCGAGCCTTTCGGTTTTTCCAACGACGCGAGCGGCAATTTTGGCCCGCCCACTTTCGAGCAGGCCAAATTCAAAATTGACGCGGACAAAAAAACTATCGTCGTTAATTTCAAATAAGGACGCGCCATGAACCGTCGATCATTTTTACAAACCATCAGCGCGACCGCCGCCGTGGTTCTGCCGGGCACGGTGTTTTCCGCCACAGCAAAGGCTGCACCGCTGTTCGCCAATAACCCGCGACTCACCCCGCTGCGCGGCTTTAGCGGTCAGGATGTCGGCTGCGACAACGTATCGGTCGAAGGCAAAATTCCAGCGGCCTTGCGCGGCGTATTTTTTCGCAACGGCCCGGGATTATTCGAACGCGGCGGTCAGCGCTATCAGCACTGGTTTGACGGTGACGGTCTGGTCAACGCATGGCGCTTCACCGACAGCGGCGTATCGCATCAGGCGCGCTTTGTGCGCACCGAAAAATTCGTTGCCGAAAGTGCAAAAGGTGAGTTTTTAATGCCTGGATTCGGCACTTACTTTAAGCCTAAGCGGCAGATTAAAAGCGCCGACTCCACCAACCCCGCCAACACCAACGTGATTCCACTCAACGGCAAACTGCTCGCGATGTGGGAAGCAGGCTCAGCCTACGAGCTCGATATGAAAACGCTGGAAACACGTGGCACGACGACGTGGGCCCCGGAGTTGAAACACATGCCGTTTTCCGCGCACCCGAAGGTCGAGGCCGATGGCACGTTCTGGAATTTCGGCGCGCTGATGGGCAAGATGGTGCTCTATCACATCAATGCAAATGGCGAGTTGCTGCGCCACGCGGTGTTTGATATTCCGGCGTGCAGCATGATTCACGATTTCGCCGTGTCGCAAAAGCATTTGGTTTTCCTGCTGCCACCGATCACGACCGATTACGCGGCGCTCAGAGCCGAAAAAAGCTGGAGCGAGGCGATGCGCTGGAACGCGGGTGAGAGCGTAAAAATTCTCGTCGTCGAAAAATCCGACTTCAGCAAACGGCGCATTTTGGAAATACCCGTCTGCATGGTTTATCACTTTGGCAATGCGTGGGAAGAAAACAATGTGATCCACGTCGATTTTGTGAAGAGCGAAAATTTGGGCGCATTCTTCGACGACATGCCAAAAATGATGCGTGGCGAAAATACTGATCGCGCAAGAAACATATCGGTCGCAGCGTTTTTGACGATTGATTTGACGACAGGTCGCACCAACGTCACCACACGCGCCGAGTCGGTTGAATTTCCGCGTATTGATCCGCGCTTTGTGGCACAACGAAATCGCCACGTGTTTTATCCGACCTACGTAGGGCGCCGCAGCACCGAGCAATTCAACAGCGTCATGCGCGTCGAACCCGAGAGCGGCAAGAGCGACATGTTTACGTTCAGCGATGACGTGCGGCTGGAGGAACATATCGTGGTCGCCAAACCCGGCAGCAGTAAAGAGGGCGATGGCTGGCTTATCGGGGTGGGGTTTGATATTGAACGTCAGCACACATTCGCCACCGTGTTTGACGCGCTGAATTTGAGCGCCGGGCCAGTTGCCATCGCGAGGCTGCCATATTGGATGCCGCAGTGCTTTCACGGTAATTTCCTCAACGCTTGATGCAAGGTGGCCGCCAGTGGCGCGTTGCGGAGGCATTTCGCACCACGCACCGCACCACTGGTCGCATTCGGCAGCAAGCCGATACCGCTGCGACCTAAACTGGCTTCGCGTTTCAACCAAGCGAATCAGTCAACCCACCGGAGAAAACCATGAACCCACTTTCCTTCATCACTTCCCCCATCACCGACATCACCAGAGCCTTCACCTATCCGTTCAAGATGATGTTCGTGGTCGGAATTTGCGCTGTAGTTAACTACATGACGTCGCCCGGTGTGTGGTGGGTGCAATGGGTGGCGTTCGGCATGGGCATCGGCTTGATTGCGGTGTGGGCGCGGGCGATCAAAGCGCTTGTCGCCACGATTGGCATCGCCGCAATCGCCTACTTTGCGTATCGCTACTGGAAAAATCGGCGCGAGCCCGATGCGGTCAAACGCACCCTTGCCGAAGTGAAACCGTTCATGAATAAAGCCGCAGCTTGATTGGCGTCGGCGCATTGTTTCGCCTATATTGAAAGCCTCACAATGAATACCGCCGCCATGCCGCAAGCCGCACGCGAAAAAGCCGAATTGGAATTGAAGTGCATACAGGATTCGACGCACTTTCATCCGCTCGAAGGGATACGCTTTTTCCGTCGCTGGCCGCGCAGTTTTTTGCGCAACCTGACTTACACGCTCATTTTCAATTTGATGTTCGCCGTCGGTTTCACGCTGCTGGCCTACGTGTTTGTGCGGAAGATCAGCTTCGCCGACTTTCCGGAAATCTTCGGCGAAAACATGGTGATTTCCAACATCATCGGTTTCTCATTCTGGATCGTGTTTTCAGCTCTGGGGCCGGTGATGCGTCGTATAAATGGCCGACCGTTTTGGTTTGTCGCATTGTTTTATGCGATTCTCGGCACGGGCATTGTGACCGGCTCGATGTGGGGCTTCGCATACTTCACCGGCCGCAGCGGCATGCTGCTCTGGATCGGTTCGCGCGAGCAACTTTTTACCAGCTTCATTATTTCACTGGTGATTTCCCTGGTGCTGGCAACCGTGTGGACGCGCCGTAGTGAAGAGCTCACTGCACAGATTCTGCTCGCCGAGGAACAGGAACGCGTCGCCAACGCCGAGCGTGCTGCCACCGAAGCCAACCTGCGCGCCCTGCAAGCGCAGATCGAGCCGCATTTTCTTTTTAATACCCTGGCCAACGTAACCAGCCTGATTCACACCAAGCCCGACGACGCCAAGCGCATGCTGGAGGATTTCATCGCCTACTTGCGTGCCACGCTCGCCGCCACCCGCGAGCAACACAGCACGCTCGGCGGAGAATTTGAGATGATGAAAAACTTTCTCTCGATTCTGAGAATTCGCATGGGCGAACGCTTGCAAGTGCAGCTCGATCTGCCGAGCGAGCTACGCAACGCAACGATGCCGCCGATGCTGCTGCAGCCGCTGATCGAAAACGCCATCAAGCACGGGCTCGAGCCGAAGCTGGAAGGCGGTAGCATTACGCTCGTCGCCGCACGCAATGGTGACAACGTGCGTATTTCGATTGTCGATACCGGTTTGGGATTTAGCAACAAACCGTCGAACGGAATCGGTTTGAAAAATGTGCGCGAGCGGATTGAAAAACTTTACGGTACGCGAGGCAGTGTTTTGATTGAAGAAAATC
>JANMPY010000015.1:0-10444 GCA_031370095.1 Betaproteobacteria bacterium | reverse complement strand
GCCGGGCTTATAGTCGTACCAACCCGCACCGGTCTTCTGGCCGAAGCGCCCCAGCTCGCACAAGCGGTCGCCGATTTTTGAATACGCGATCTCAGGGCGCTCGACATAGCGTCGCTGGCGAATATGCCAACCAATGTCATTACCCGCCAGATCGCCCATGCGAAACGGCCCCATCGCAAATCCAAATGTCTCAATCGCCGCGTCAATCTGCGCGGCCGACGCGCCCTCATCAAGCATGAACATCGCCTGACGCGAATACTGCTCGATCATGCGGTTGCCGATAAAGCCATCGCACACGCCGGAAACCACCGCCGTCTTTTTTATTTTTTTTGCAAGCTGCATAACGGTCGCCAACACATCCTTTGACGTTGCGGTGCCGCGAACCACTTCGAGCAGCTTCATCACATTTGCCGGGCTGAAAAAATGTAGCCCGATAACGTCCTGCGGCCGCCTGGTGAAATTGGCAATGCGGTTCAGATCGAGCGTTGATGTATTGCTGGCGAGAATCGCGCCGGGCTTCATCACGTCATCCAATTGACGAAATACTTTTTCTTTTACGTCGATGTCTTCAAACACTGCCTCGATAACGAGATCGGCATTCTTGAGGTCGTTGTAATCCAGCGTAGGTTTTAGCAAGGCCATGCGCTGATCACTTTTTTCCTGAGTGAGCTTGCCGCGCCTGACCGAGTTTGCGTAATTTTTTTCAATGGTGGCGACACCCCTGTCAAGCGCGTCCTGTCTGGTTTCCAGCATTGTCACCGCAATGCCCGCATTGAGAAAATTCATGCTGATGCCGCCGCCCATGGTGCCCGCACCAATAACGGCGACGGTCTTGATCGGTCGCGTTGGCGTGTTCGCCGGCACGTCGTGAATTTTTGAAGCGGCGCGTTCGGCAAAGAAGGCGTGACGCAGCGCGGCCGATTCGGACGTCGTTACGAGTTCCGAGAACAATTGGAATTCGCAGGCGAGACCATCGTCGATGTCGCGTAATACCGCCGCCTCCACCGCATCGACGCATTTCAGCGGCGCTGGGAAATGTTTGCTGGCCGCACCGACCTTGGCGCGTGCCTCGGCAAAAAAAGCCGGTGCATTCGGCATGTCGATTTTCATGTCGCGCACGCGTGACAGTTTTGCACCATCGACAACGACACGCTTGGCGAACGCAAGTACGCCCGACATGAAATCACCCTCGACCAACTTATCCAGCGCAGCCGTTTTAGCCAGCACTTCGGATTTCACTGCGTCGCCCGTGACGATCATGTTGAGTGCCAACTCGACGCCTGCCACGCGCGGCAAACGCTGGGTGCCACCGGCGCCGGGCAGGATGCCGATCTTTACTTCCGGCAATCCGATCATCACGCCGGGTGCAGCGACACGGTAATGGCAGCCCAGAGAAATTTCCGCCCCGCCGCCCATGCATACGCCATTGATCGCCGCGATCACGGGCTTGGTGCTGGCCTCGAACATGCGGATCAAATCGTGCAGGCTTGGCGATTGCATCGCCACGGCCGAGCCAAATTCGCGAATGTCCGCGCCGCCGGTGAAAACGCCATTGGCACCGGTGATCACGACCGCACGCACGCCAGCGTCTGCGAGCGCTTTTTTGTACGCGGCCTCGATGCCTTGCCGCGTCGCGAGACCCATGCTGTTGATGGGCGGGTTATCGATGGTGATGACGGCGATATTGTCGTGAACTTGATATTGGGCGGTCATTTGGTTTTTCTGGTTGGGGAAAGATTGGGCCCCGGTCTGCACCGGGGCGAGAGATTGATTCGCTCTCGCGAATCAATCTCTCGGTTTTCTCGGCATTTGGGAAAATACGCGGTCGTACAGCCAATTGGGCACGACGCGCAATACGCGCGCGGCGACACCCATCGTCCATGGAATAACGGTAAACGATGTTCTGGCGTCAATCGCGCGCGCAAATCGGATCACAGCTTCATCGACATCAATGAGGAATGGCATCTTGAATCTGTTTACCGCCGTCATCGGCGTTTTGATGTAGCCGGGGCAAATGGTGACCACCGATACGCCGGTATCGCGCAGTTCCACACGCAACGACTCGCAATACTTGATCGCGGCAGCCTTCGAAGCCGAATACGCACCGCCACCCGGGATGCCGCGAAAACCAGCCACGCTGGCAATACCGACCAGCGTGCCGTGCCTGGCGACTTTCATTGGCTCAACAAAGGCGTGAAAAGTATTCACCATGCCCATCACGTTGATGTCAAAAACTTCCTGAAATATTTTCAAGTCGTCGACCGACTCGGTCAGCGTGCCTCGCGACACGCCCGCATTGGCAATCACGATGTCGGGAACGCCGAAGCGATCAATGAAATCTTTCGCCGCGTGCTTCAGCGCTTCGGCGTCGCGCACATCCAGCGCATACACGGCGGGACGCGGCAGAAGTTCATCAGCAAGATGCTCGAGCATATCCGCACGCCGTGCAGCCAAACCGATTTGCGCGCCGCGCTTGGCGTAAAAGCGCGCCATTGATTCACCGATGCCGGACGAGGCACCGGTAATGAAAATTTTAACCATTGGCTATTTTACGCAATTAGCCCCCGGCAACCGACCGCAGGCCAGCCTGTCTATTTGATGCGGCTATGCCCGCATCCGGCAGTGGAGGACGGGTAGATGGCAGAAATCGCGTGGGCACGCGGTTAATCCGCCAGCAACATGAAGCTAGCCTGCGCGTTTTTTAAGGAAACGCATCAGCACACCAAGCAGCGGAAGTTGTTCGTAGAGTTCGCCAGCGGCATCCCAGTAATCACGGTGGTACTGCACCCGACCGTCGGTCGCGAAACGAATGTGCGAGCTGCCATGTATGCGCCGCGTTATCTGGGGTTTCAGGGCCTTGATGCGAAATGTGAAATCCCAAATCAGCAAAGCACCGTGCGGCTCCTCGACCGTTTCCGTGATGTTGAATGTCGGCTCGTTGAGACGCACGAACATGTCGGCGAAGATGTGGCGAATTTTTTCACTGCCGGTGGCTTCGTTGAACGGGTCACGAAAGTAGGCATCTGTCGCATAAATCGCCGTGATCGCATTAACCGTTGACGGCGTCAATGTCTGCCAGTAATCGACGAACCGTGCGAGTGGCGCGGATCGCATCACAGCTTGATCGATTTTTTGATCGCCGGAAAATACAGCGAGTACGGCAAGTGGCGCAGCGCTTTAAGCATGCGTGTGAAACCCTTCGGAAAATGGATTTCAAATTCGCCTTTCTCGAAACCATTGATGATTTCTTCCGCGGCTTCTTCGGGCGTAATCAGCGACGGCATTTCAAAATCGTTTTTATCGGTCATCGGCGTTTTAACAAACCCCGGACAGATCACATAAATGTCGAGACCCTTGTCCTTCAAATCGAGATACAACACTTCGGCAAGATTGATGAGTGCGGCCTTGGTTGGCCCGTACACCAAACTTTTCGGCAATCCCCGATAGCCTGCGACGCTCGACACCAGCGCGATGCCGCCCGCTTGTGCCTGCATGAATCGTGGAATCACAACTGACAAGCCATTGAGGAAACCTTCCCAGTTGATCGAGACCATTTGTTTGGCGACTTTCAAATCCAGCTCCCACGCGCGCATGCTGGTGTAATCGCCCGCCATGAAAACCACCAGATCGTAGCCGCCCCACGCAGCGATCAATTCCTCCTCGGCAGCTTTGATCGTCTCAACTTTCGTGATGTCGAGTGGCAACGCAATTGAGCGCGACGCACCAAGCCGCGCCACCAATTCGTTGAGCTTGTCAGCACTGCGCGCCGACACCGCGACCTTGGCTTTGAGCGCGTGTAGCTGGCTCGCGAGTGCCGCGCCGATGCCGGTGGACGCGCCGATAATCCACACGCGTTTGCCCGACCAGTCGGTGATTTTTTTATTTAGCGCCATGCGTAAAACCTTTAACTTTTAATATTAAAACACTAGCACCGGCGCGGTGTTCAGGGCATAAATACTCTGAAATTCCCGCCAAATGGCGATCTACGTACTCGCCTGCTAATCGAAATCGACCCTCACCGCTTCCTGAAAAAAATACTGATCTCTGCAACCTTCACCCCGAACTTCGTCATCGTGGTGCGGTTCGCCAGAGTCTTGTCATCGATCATCCACATCCAGTCATCCATATCCATGTTGTACGTCGAGTCGCCCACCGGCAGCGCCAACACATAGTTCCAGCGCAATGCATTGCCAGCCGCCTCACCCTTGGCTTCACCGACGACATCACCCGCCGTCCCAATATATCGGTCGCCGTCTTTGCGAATTTTCCAGACGCGTTTTTCAGTTTTGCCATCGGACCATTGAAACGATTCATTCAGCACGCCCTCGTTGCCATTCCACTTGCAATCGAGCTCAACAACCATTCGTCGCAACACTTTGCCGGAGCGATCCTGCACCATGCCCCAGCCATCGACGCGTCCATTGAAATAGGTGGCGAGGTCGAGCTTCGGTGTTTCCTTCGCGTAGTCCTGCGGCGTCAGGGTCGCACAGCCGGTCATCAATATCGCAACAATAAAAGACAATATCCAGCGCATCATGGTCAAACTCCTTTACGTGAAGGTAATGGTAGCGGCAGCGACGATTCACTGCGGCTAAAAAATGGCGACCTGACCAGCGCAATTGCCGCGAACGCTTTCAGCACACACGGCAGCAACGCGTAGACACCTGCCAGATACAGCAGCGCATCGGTCGACTGGCTAATTTTTGGCTGGTAGCCCAGCAGCGCCAACGACGGCAATGCAATGCCCGCTGCCAAGGCGAGATTCATTTTAGTGACCAGATTCCACAGACCGAAATAGGCACCTTCATTGCGGCCAAGCCCGCGCTTGTCGTCGTCATCGATGACATCCGCAAGTATTGACGGCGGCAACGCCAGATCCGCACCCAGCCCCAAGCCGGAAAGAATGCAGATGATCATGAACGGTGTCGCATCACCCGCGCCGAGCGTGAACGCCCACACAAAGGCCACGATCGAGACCACCATGCCGACGCACCATGCGCGGCCCTTGCCGATGCGCGCCGACAGGAAGACCCACAGCGGCATGCCGAGCGCGCCGGCCGCAAAGTAGGCAATCAGAAAGTGTGCCGAGAGCTCCGGCGCACGCACCACATCGTCGATGAAAAACAGTACGAGTGTCGCCGGAATCGAGGCGGCGATGCCGTTGAAAATAAAGATAATCAACAGCCGTTTGAACAAGGGATTGTGGAGCGGTTTTAACATCGCGCGCAGCGCGTTTTTGGTGGCAGCCTCGGTGCGCACCATCGCGCGGGGCGAAAAAAATACGGTACACGCCACCATCAGGAAAAGCAGCGGCACAAAAATTATCGAGAACGCCGCAAAGCCCTCGCGTGGCCCCTGTTGCTTGGATAAAATTTCCGGCAAGGCTGCGGCAAGAAATACGCCGACCAGACCGAGCCCCTCGCGCCACGACGTGACGCGGGTACGCTCAACCGGGTGATCAGAAATTTCCGCGCCGTATGCCTGATAGCTGATCTGCAACATGCTGAACGCCGTGTAGACCAGAAACAGCATCGCCACCAGCCACCACGCCATCACGGCATGATCCCATTGCGGCGGATTGAACAAGCCGACCATGCCGAGCGCCAAAAAAGGTGTACCGATCATCACCCACAACATGCGACCCATGCGCGTATCGCGATATCGATCGCTCCAATATCCCAGCAGCGGATCCTGAATCGCATCGAACACACGCGCGGCCAGCAGCAAGCCGCCGATGGCGATGAGATTCAAACCCACCACGTCAGCATAAAATTTCGGCACGTGTACGTAAATCGGCAATGCCGCCATCGCCAGCGGAATGCTGGTGAGGCTATAGGCGAGTAGCCGCCAAAAAGATGCGCGGGTCGCGGGCGGTTGGGTGGCGGAGGACACGCAATTTCTCGTCTGGAAAACTGGCGAGGCCGACTACGGCGCACCCAACAGTTTGAGACGAACCTTCGGCTCGCTGGTTTTTTCTGATAGCCAAATATCAAAAAAAGCCTTGGCGAATTCCGCATCCGGAATCGTGGCAATCAGTTTTTCGCGATTATAAAAGCGCGCCTCCATGGCCGGGATGGATACGCCGATCAAGGTGTCGCCTTGTTTGATGTCCGGAAAAATTTTCGCCATCTCGTCCCCCCAGCGGCGCAGTTTTGCTTCGTCGCTAACACCCTGCGCGCGCATTTCCTTCACACTTCGATCAGCGATGTCTTTTCCCTTGATCGACATGTCGTAAACCAGCTCGATCGCAAACGGCTCGCTATGCGTAAAGGGTTTCATCTGCGTCCACAAGCGTACGTCGTACACTTTCAAGCCGAGGAATCGCAACACCGCTTCGCCGCGCACCGAAAGACTCTTCACATCGCGCGTGAGATCCTCCGGCAGATTGGCGGCGGAGGCAAAAGTCGCGCACGCGAATAACAGCACGCCACTGAGACGCGTAATGCATGTTTGCATACTGTGAATATTTGTGAGCATCGACAATTCCTTCCCCTCAATCCCCCTTTCAAAGGGCGAGGCAATTCAGTTTTCGCGCCTTAATTCTATCTGCATGACGTCCGTTCTGCCGGTACGAAAACCCGCCTCGCAATAACAAAGATAGAAGCGCCATATTTGCAAAAATTTTTCATCGAACCCCAACGGTTTGATCTCGGCCACCTTCGCGTTCACGCGCTGGAGCCACCATTTCAGCGTGTCAGCGTAGTCGAGGCCAAAGCGATACGGCTCGCCCGCCGCGAGGCCGACTTTTTTAGCATCGGCAATGAAACGCGGAATCGGTGCCAGCATGCCGCCGGGAAAAATATATTCGCGAATGAAATCGCTGGTGGCGCGATAGCGTGGAAACACTTCTTCGGCGATGGTGATTGACTGGATAACCGCGCGGCCATTGGGTTTCAGGCGATCATGCACGGTATTGAAGAATGTTTTCCAATAGCGCTCACCGACCGCTTCAAACATCTCGATTGACACGACGTAATCGAATTGGCCTTCGACATCGCGGTAGTCGACCAATCGCAAATCAACCAGATGATTTAATTTTGCGACGTCGATACGTTTCTTCGCAAACTCAAGTTGCGCCTGCGAGAGTGTAATGCCGACGACTTTCACACCGCGCGATTCAGCAGCATATTCGGCAAAGCCGCCCCAGCCACAACCGATTTCCAGAATCGTCTCGCCCGAGAGCGGCTTCAGCACGTCCAGTATGCGCTCGTACTTGGCGGTCTGTGCCGCAGCCATGGATTGCGCAGGATTGCCGTTGAACACGGCACTCGAATAGGTCATCGTTTCGTCCAGCCAAAGATCATAGAACGCGTTGGACAAATCGTAATGCGCGAAAATATTTTTCTTCGCCTGCGCGCGGGTGTTGGTGCGCAGCAGATGCTTGATGCGAAACAGCAACGCGACCAGCGGCTTACCGTAGAACACCGCTTCCAGTGCTTTTTCATTTTCAACGCACAGCATCAAAAACGCAGTGAGATCAGAGGTAAACATGCGACCGTCGCGATAGCTTTCCGCCACGCCAATTTCAGCCGACTTGATCGCCTCGCTTGCCACCGCCCAATCGGTAATCCGCAGATCCGCATGCGGGCCTGCGTGCGCGCCACGAAACATCGTGGTGTGGCCTTCGGGCGAGGTGAACGTAAGCGATCCTCTGTCCAAGCGCTTGATGAGGCTATAAAACAATTTGCCGATGGCGGGCAGCCTGGCGGCATGGGGAATCGAGGAAAGATCGTTGGTGGTGGTATTCATCAGGGCTCTTTATCGGGTGGTGTCAAGAGATGGTGGTGCGGGCTTGGTGAAAAACGGTACGCGCTTCAGCCACAACTTCAGCGCGTGCCAGTGAATGCGCGCCACCACGCCAAACGTCATCAGCGGGTGACCAAGAAATGCGCGCAGCGTGGCCGTTGATGTCAACGCCACTGCATCGCCGCGAATGGTGGTCAGAATCAATTTCTCTGCATCAGTCGAGTCTGAATCTTCGCCGTCGAAGTAATCGATCTGGGCATAAGCTGAGCCGCCAATTTGCTCGAAACGAAATCGGTAGTGGCCTTTCACATCACAAAACGGCGAGACATGAAACACCTTGCGCGAGGTCAGCCAGTCGCCCGGCGCGATGGGGCGCTCGTCGCTGTGCGCCACCAAATAATTGTGCCGTTCACCGAACGTGTTGCTGACCTCGGCAAGTGCTGCGCGCAATTGGCCGCTCTTGTCGAAGCAGTACCAGATGCTGATCGGATTGAACACGTAGCCCAGCAGGCGCGGAAAGGTTTGCAGCACGATCTCGCCATTTGCCGTGTTGATGCCCTCCTGCCGCAGCAAATCACGCATCCAGATTTCAAGACTGGAGCCGTCGCGCGGACCGTAGTCGCGGGTGAAAAAAGACAGCAGATTAAAGCGATCTTTCGACAGCCAGCGATTGCCTAATTCGCTTAACCGCGATAACGGCAGCCGCAAAAAAAATACGCCGTAGGAAAATTTATGTTCCACCGGTCGGAAGCGTTTGTGAAACACACGGCCGAGACACAATTCCGGCTGCGCATTTTTTGGCCAGGCGCTCATGTGTCCACCCCGGGATAGGCGAGACGCAGATCGTTCGCGGCGGGCACATTAGTCTGCCACGGCACCACAGCGCCGAGTGCGCGTGCCACCGCGATGCCCGACATCAATCCATCTTCGTGAAAGCCGTAGCGCGTCCACGCACCGGCGAACCAGGTGCGCCGCAGGCCCTGAATGCCACGCAGTTCGCGCTTGGCCACCGCGCTATTGGCGAGAAATACCGGATGATCGTAATGAATTGTTTTGATCACCTTCGCAGGATCCGGTGCGACGAGAGGATTCATGGTGACAATCACGGGCGTGGTGAAAGGCAGCGGCTGAAGGCGGTTGAGGAGATAAGACAATGATACTGGCGAGTCTGCATTTAAGCTGGTACGCGCATGGGGTGCATCCGGATGCCATGCCATGTAGTTCCACGCGGCCCAGGCCCGCAGACGGTCGGGCAGTAATCGTTGATCGGTATGCAGAATCGCGGTATTGGCCTGATAAGGAATTTTCAACAAAATCGTTTGCGTAGTCGCGTCGTCGTCGGCAATCAATGCAAGCGCCTGATCGGTGTGACAGGCGAACACGACTTGTTCGAACCGTTCATCACCCGCTGTGGACGAAATCGTTACACCCGTCTCGTCGCGCGTCACGCGCGTCAATGCCGCACTCAGCCGGATGTCGGCGATTTCAGCCGCGAGCTTCACGACATAGTTGCGCGCGCCGCCTTTGACGGTGCGCCATTGCGGGCGGTCATTCACCGAAATCAGGCCGTGGTTGCGACAAAAATTGACGAACGTTGCAAGCGGGAATTCGTCGATTTGCTGCGACGGCGTCGACCAGATGCAGGCCGCCATCGGCTTCAGATACCAATCGCGAAAGGCATTGCCATAATTGTTCGCATCCAGGTATTCACCGAGCGTTCCATGCATCTCGTGTTTGCCGTCAGCCAGCGCGGTGGCCGCGCGGTTGAAGCGCAGCATATCTTTGAGCATCCCCCAGAACGCGGGCTTCAGCAGATTCGACGGCTGCGCGAACACGGTGGAAATTTTGTCCGAACCGCACCACTCGAGCTTTCCACGGGCGTTTGCGTCGAGCAATTTGATACCAAACGACATCTCCGACGCTGCGACCTCGACATCGAGATGTTTGAACATTGCAATGAGGTTCGGATAAGTCCAATCGTTGAACACCAGAAAGCCCGTGTCGACCGGATAGCTGATACCGTCAACCGTGACATCGACCGTGTTGGTGTGGCCGCCGAGACGGTCGTTTTGCTCAAACAGCGTCACCGCGTGCGCGTTGCCTGAGTGGCGCGCGAGTAGCCACGCACAGGAAAGGCCGGCGATACCTGCACCGATGACGGCGATTTTCATCCGACCGTCCGCGCCGACATGCCGATATCTAGCGCAGTTCGTCGCCCGCAGTTGCATGTAACTTTTAGCACTTGGATTTCATCCGTAATGGTGGCACAATTCGGTAATATTTCTTTTCGGTCAAAATATGACCGCGCAGTCACCAATTGAACCAATAAGTGCAGCCAAAGTCAATCCCATATGCTTTCCTTAAAACTTCCCTTTAAAAAACAACAGTTTGACTTGCGCGAAGAAGCCATCCTCGACGCGGTAAACAAGCTGTTGTCCGAAAAAGGCTTCGACCTGATGACGATGGACGACGTGGCTGAAGCGGTCGGTGTCGCCAAGGGTAGCCTTTACAAACACTTTGCCTCCAAGGAAAAATTGGCCGCAGCCGTGATGACCCGCCTGCTGACCCAGACCGTTGAAGTACTCGACGGCATGCCCGCCGGTTGGCGCGCGGGACGGCGGCTTGAGGAGATTTTGCGCTGGTCCTTGCAGCACCGCTTGCGTGGCGGTGTGCCGCACCTGCCCTCGACGCGCGGCGC
>JANMPY010000637.1:0-9178 GCA_031370095.1 Betaproteobacteria bacterium | reverse complement strand
TATCCAAAACTTTTATCCGCAGTGCCTTTCACGCCCTGCACCGGCGGGCGACTATTGGCGAAAACTTCTGCTGATCGGAAACTGCTCGTTGACGGACTGTTAAGTCTTGCCGCGCAAAGCGATGTGTCATCGCTGCACGTGCTGTTTCCCAATACAGTCGAGCACAAATTATTGATCGATGCAGGCATGATGCCGCGCACCTCGATCCAGTTTCATTGGCAGAATGCCGGCTACAAAAGTTTCGATGATTTTTTAGGCACGATGAGCCACGACAAGCGCAAGAAGGTGAAGCAAGAGCGACGCAAGGTGGTCGATGCAGGCATCACCTTCAGGCGGCTGGTCGGCACCGATATTACCGATGCCGATTGGGATTTTTTTGTCGAGTGCTACAACCATACTTACCGCGCGCATTTCTCCACGCCCTATCTGAATCGCAAATTTTTTGGCCTTATCGGCGCACGCATGCCAGCCAATATTCTGCTGATTGTCGCCGAGCGCGAAGGCAAGCCCGTCGCCAGCGCATTGAATTTATTCAGCGAGCACACGCTCTACGGCCGCTATTGGGGCGGCCTCGCTTTTCATTCTGGCCTGCATTTTGAAACCTGCTACTACCAGGCATTGGAATTTTGCATCGCGCGCGGCATTCAAACATTTGAAGGCGGCGCGCAAGGCGAACACAAACTCGCGCGTGGTTTTCTGCCGGTGAAATGCCATTCAGCGCATTGGCTGAAACATCCGCAATTTTCCCGGGCGGTGGAGGATTTTCTGCGCCGCGAGTCCGGCGGGATGGAGCAATATGTGAATGAGCTGGAGGGTAGCAGTCCATTCAAATCATGATCGTCATACTCTAGCACTGGCGCGCCTCTACGGGCATTTATGCCCTGACGACCTTATGGATAGACGTTCTACATCACAGCCTTGAAAATATCGATACCAGACTATTAAAGGAATAGATGATGCAGTCGGTGCAACACATCAGGAAAACCGCGTGAAAAATTGGTATCGGCACGGCGCGTTACCGACCGAGTTGCCTTGATGGCTATTTCAGTTCCTTCAGCAAAAACGAATATTGCAGCGCCGTGCGGTAAGCCAACTGCGAATTGTTCGCCGATCCCGCGTGGCCGCCTTCAATATTTTCATAGTAGAGCACCTCGTGGCCCTGCTCCATCATTCGCGCCATCATCTTCCGTGCGTGGCCGGGATGAACGCGGTCATCGCGGGTGGAGGTTGCGAACAAAATTTTCGGGTAACGCACGCCCGCTTTTACGTTTTGGTAAGGCGAATATTTCGAGATGTAGGCCCATTCCGCAGGATCGTCAGGATTGCCATATTCAGCCACCCACGAGGCTCCTGCCAGCAGCTTGTGGTAGCGCTTCATGTCAAGTAGCGGAACGCTGCACAACACGGCTCTGAACAAATCCGGCCGTTGCACGGCGACCGCGCCGACCAGTAGCCCACCGTTGCTGCCACCAGAAATAGCGAGATGACGTGGCGCGGTAATTTTTTGGCTGATCAGGTGTTCTGCGACAGCGATGAAATCGTCGAACACTTTTTGACGGCTCGCTTTCAGGCCCGCCTGATGCCAGCGCGGGCCGAATTCACCGCCACCGCGAATGTTGGCCACGACATAAACTCCGCCATTGTTCAGCCACGCATTGCCGACCGCAGCCGAGTAGCTCGGCAATAGCGATATTTCAAAGCCGCCGTATCCGTACAGAAGCGTCGGATTGTTGCCATCAAACTTGGTGTTTTTATGCATCACCACAAAATAGGGAATGCGCTCGCCATCTTTCGAGGCCACGTCGAATTGCTCGACTTTATACGGGCTCGCATCAAAAAACGCCGGCAGCGATTTCAACACTTCGCGTTTGTCGCTGCCAGCAGTCGCCAGGAACAATGTCGATGGCGTCAGATAATCGGTAAGGGTGAGGAAATAATCGTCAGACTCATCCTCGTCAATTGCCGATACCGCGACCGTACCGAGACCCGGCAACGCAATCGGTCGGCGCAGCCAATTGCCGTTCTTGTTTTGCACTTCAACAAGACGATTTTTGACGTTATCAAGTTCGTTCAACAGCAAATAGTTTTGGGTCAGCGTCCACCCGGCGAGCGACTTGCGATCCGTTGGTTCAAACAGCACATCAAAATTTCGCCCGCCTTTCAAGAAGCGCTCAAAGTCAATCGCGACCAAGGTGCCTTGCGCGTAAGTCTTGCCACCGACTGTCCACGCCGATTTCAGCCGCACCCACAGCAGATTGCCGCGATAGCTGGCATTGGCGTCACTGGGCACGTCGAGCTTGGTGAGCTTCGCGCCCTCGCGCAGGTACAACTCCGAGGTGAAAAAGGTGACGCCGCGCCGCACAAACTGGCGCGACTTGTAGCCCTTGTGATCGACCTGAAACGCGGAGACGCTGATGTCGGCGTCGATGCCCTCATAAATTAATTTTGCGTCGATGAGTGGTGTACCGCGCTTCCATTCCTTGGCAATTCGGGGATAGCCTGACTTGGTCATGGTGCCCGCGCCAAAATTGGTTTGCACCAGCAAGGTATCGCGATCCGCCCACGCCGCGCTCCCTTTGGCCTCTTTCATCTCAAAACCACCCGCGACGAATGACTTGGACCGCACGTCGAATTCACGCACAACGTTCGCATCCGCGCCACCACGCGAAAGGTTGATCAGACATCTGTCGTAGTCTGGATAGAGGCAGTTAGAGCCTTTCCAAACCCAATTCTCTTTTTCGTTTTTCGCCAGTTGATCGAGATCGAGTACCGTTTCCCACATCGGCTCGGCTTTTTTATATTCATCCATGGTCGTGCGTCGCCACACGCCACGGATATTTTTTTCGTCCTGCCAAAAATTATAAAAAAACGCGCCGCGTTTTCCGACACCGGGAATGCGTGCCCGTGAATTCAACACCTCAAGCGTCTTGTCGCGAATGGTGGCAAACAGCGGCTCTGCTTCGAGCAATTTTTGCGTCTTCGCATTCTCTTCTTTCACCCAACTAATTGCCTTTTCGCCGCCCACATCTTCGAGCCAGAGATATGGGTCTTCTTGTGCAACAGCGACGGTGTTCATCAATGCAATTCCTAACGCTGCGCAGGCAGCAATTTTTGACGCTCTTCCGTTACACATGGCAGGATCCTGAAAATAAAGAAGCCGCGCTTGTATGAAGTGAGCGCGGCTTCGGATGAAAACAAATAAAACGCTATGTTGGCAGTTTATCCAACTCAAAAACCTGATGCAACGCGCGCACCGCCAGCTCCATATATTTTTCATCCACGACGACCGAGGTTTTAATTTCGGAGGTCGAAATCATTTGGATATTGACATTCTCCTTGGCCAGACATTCGAACATCTTTGCCGCCACCCCTGCATGCGAGCGCATGCCGATGCCGACGAGTGAAACTTTGGCGATTTTGTTGTCACCCGATACGCCCTTCGCGTTCACTGCCGGTTTGACTTTTTCATTCAGCACGGCAAGTGCTCGTGCGTAGTCATTACGATGAACCGTGAATGAAAAATCGGTAATGCCGTCGAAAGAAGTATTCTGGATAATGACATCGACGTCGATGTTGGCTTCTGCAATGGGCCCCAGAATCGCGAAGGCAATACCGGGTCGGTCGGGAACCCCAGTGACGGTGAGCTTGGCTTCGTCGCGATTGAACGCGATGCCGGAAATAATGGGTTGTTCCATGTTGTCGCCTTCCTCTTCCTCGTACGTAATCAGCGTGCCGGTGTCGTTCGAATCAAAGTCGGTGAACGATGATAAGACGCGCAACTTCACTTTGTATTTACCGGCGAATTCCACCGAACGGATTTGCAGCACTTTCGAACCCTGGCTCGCCAGCTCAAACATTTCCTCGAACGTGATGCTGTTTAACTTGCGTGCTTCCGGGACGACACGGGGATCGGTCGTGTAAACCCCATCCACGTCGGTGAATATCTGGCATTCATCGGCATTCAATGCCGCCGCAATCGCAACGCCGGTCGTGTCAGAGCCGCCGCGGCCAAGCGTCGTGATATTTCCATCCGCGTCGATGCCCTGAAAGCCTGCGACCACGACCACGCATCCCTCGGCAAGGTCGCGGCGAATATTGGCGTCGTCAATCGACAGGATGCGCGCTTTGGTAAACGCACTGTCGGTGAGAATTTTTACCTGCCAACCCGTATAGCTTTTGGCCTTCAGGCCGAGCGTTTGCAATGCGAGTGCGAGCAGGCCGACCGAGACTTGCTCGCCGGTCGCGGCGATCACATCGAGCTCGCGCCCGTGCGGGTCGGGATTGAGCTCTTTGGCCAGACCGATGAGCCGATTGGTTTCGCCCGACATGGCCGAAGGCACCACCACCAGCTGATGGCCTTGCGTGTGGTAATGCGCGATGCGCTTGGCGACCTCGCGAATGCGCTCGGGCGAGCCCATCGAGGTGCCGCCGTATTTTTGAACAATAAGAGCCATAAGTTATTTTTGTGTGAATTTGTGCAGCGCAATATTCAATATTTTAACGGCTTGCCGGAGAAAAAACGAGTGCGTATCCCGTCTGCCGGGGGCTGCCCGACAGCATGCCCGGACGATCAACGTTGGCGATAACGGGGAGGGATAGTTTATAGTGCGGGAAGATATTTACGCGAGCGCACCCGTAGCCACGCACCCCGCTGGCATGCGACTAACCTGATCTTATGACGCGCTTACTTCGGCATTCCGGCCTGGCCAAATACGTCCTGATACTCGGGATCGCGTTGTCATTACTTGCCTGGTTTTTTGTCTGTCGGCTGGTGGAGCGGCAAGCGCGCGCCGACTTCGACGCCAAGGCTCAGGCGACGATCAGCGTCATCGAGCGACGTACCCAGCGCTACATTGATCTTTTACACGGTTTGGAGGGCTTGTTTGGTCACGATATTTCAGTGACGCGCGGAGAGTTTCAGCGCTATGTCAACTCCTTGAGTCTTCCGACGCGTTTCCCCGGCATTCAGGCGATTGAATTTATCCGCCGCGTCAGGCAAGCGGAAAAAATCATGTACGAGACCACGGTGCGCAACGACCGCAGTGTGAATAACGACGGCTATCCGGAGTATTCAGTCAAGCCTGCCGGTGAACGTGCCGAGTACTACGTCATTCATTACGTGGAGCCTATGCTGGGTAATGAATTGATATTCGGCTTGGACATCCGCACGCGTGAAGCCTCACGTCTGGCCAGCGAGCGCGCCCGGGACGTGGGTGAGCCGATTGCCACCGGGCGCTATCGACTGGCGCAGGAAAAAGAGAATCAATTGGGCTTGGTGGTGTACCTGCCGATCTACGAAACGTTCCGACCGGCGCGAACGTTGGCGCAACGTCGCGCTGAGGTGGCCGGATTTGTAAACGTCGTGTTCCGCGTCGATGATTTGTTTGCCGAACTCGTCGACAACGGTCGGGGAAGCCAAGCCCATTTTCAAGTATTCGATGCGGGCGATAGCGAGTCTGCGACCAATGCGCCCACCAGCGCCAACCTGCTTTATTCCAGTGACTCGCCGGGCAAACTACAAATGAGGGCTGCAAGCGGCGACGATATTTCGCACCCGATCCAGATCGCCGGGCGGCGTTGGTTATTGATATTCAATAGTCAAGGTGCGTACGGTAATTCACTGCTGCACCCGCTGTCGATCGTGACGCTGCTATCAACGCTGTTGATCAGCCTCCTGCTATTCATTGTCCTGCGTACCTTGTCGCGTTCCCATCTCGAAGCCCAACAACAGGCCAATAGTGCAACCCGTGAATTGCGCGACCAGTTGAGTTTTTTGCAGCAATTTCTCGAAGTAATTCCCAATCCGGTATTTTTCAAGGATACCGAGGGCCGCTTCGTCAGTTGCAATCACGCATTTGAAGAATTTTCCTGTCGCCCCAGAAATGAATTCATCGGCAAGACCGCGTCTCAAGCGACGACGTCGGAAGCCGCAGCGGTACATCAGGAGCACGACACGTACTTGCTCAAAAATAAAGGCAGCAGGACTTATGAGCTGACCCTCACCCGCACCACTGACGGCAAACGAGTCGATGCGATCTACAATAAAGCCGCCTTCGTGGATGCCGATGGAAAAGTCGCCGGCGTGGTTGGTGTGGTGAGCGATATTACCGAGCTTAAACTGCTTGAGCGCACGTTAAGCGAAAGCAACGAAAAGCTCCGCTCCATTATTGAGGCCTCGCCGCTGGCCATCATTGCGCGTGATCTTGATGATGTGATCACCTTGTGGAACCCCGCGGCCGAAAATATATTTGGCTGGCAAGCCGAAGAAGTACTGGGCACCGCGACCGCTATCGTCCCCGAAGACATCAAGGCGGCGGCCAGCGTGATGCGTCGTCAGGCCCGTCAGGGCATGATGCTCGCGCTCGAAGAAACGCGGCGTAAACGCAAAGACGGCGTGGTGCTGGATGTTTCGCTGTCGGTCGCACCAATTCGCAATGCCAATCAAAACATCGTTGGCACCATGGGCATGATCGGTGACATCAGCCGCCGCAAGCGGGCCGAGGATGCACTGCGTGAGAGTGAAACGCAACTACGACTAGCCATGGAAGCGGCAAACATGGGCAGTTGGTACTGGAACGTCGGTCTGAACAACATTACTTATTCGGATGGTTTCGGTCCGTTGTTCGGACTGCCGCGCGGCACTTTTTTTCCTGAACGCGCCGAATTTTTGACCGCCGTTCATCCGAATGATCGCGCCCTTGTCGATTCCGCAATACAACGCGCCCTGATGGGTGAAAACAATTTCGACATGGAATGCCGCGTCATCTGGCCGGATCAGAGCGTTCACTGGCTGGCGGTGAAAGGCCACGCCACGCGCGACGCTTCCGGTCGCGCCGAGCGTGTCGTCGGTGTGACCACCGACATCTCCACACGCAAACTTTCAGAACAGCGCATCGCATTTCTCGCCCATCACGACGCGCTGACGAGTCTGCCCAACCGGATACTGCTACTGGATCGTATCGGTCAGGCCATTGCGTTAAGCCATCGCCATCATTCACGCGTGGCGGTGCTATTCATCGACCTGGATCATTTCAAAAACATCAATGACTCACTCGGCCACCAGGTTGGGGATCAGCTCCTGCAAATGGCCGCCTCTCGCATCCAGGCTTGTCTGCGCGAAGTCGACACGGTATCCCGGCTCGGCGGCGATGAATTTGTGATTGTCATACCGGAGCTGGCCGACGGCAGTGAGGGCAGCAATTTATCCGGGCTCGCCACCAAGCTTCTCGATACCCTGGCGACCAATTTTCATTTGCAGGCCCACGATTTGCACATCAGCGCCAGTATCGGAATCAGCATTTATCCGAACGATGGCGACAACGCTGAAATTCTCATGCGCCACGCCGACACCGCGATGTATCACGCCAAGGAAAACGGTCGCGCGCAATATCAGTTTTTCACCAGCGAAATGAATATCGCCGCGCAGCAGCGCATGTCACTGCAGACCCTGCTCAGGCGCTCACTGCAATCGAATGATTTCATCCTGTACTATCAGCCGCTTTTCTCGGCGGCGAACCCACATCTGCTCGGCTTTGAGGCATTACTGCGCTGGAGAAATCCCGACGGCGAGATCGTGCGACCGGGTGAATTTATTTCTGTTGCGGAAGATTCGGGGCTCATCATTCCGATCGGTGAATGGGTGTTTCGCGAAGCCTGTCGCACCGCCGCGCGCTGGCAAAAAGGCGGCCATTCGCTGCGGATGTCGGTCAATGTTTCCGCACTGCAACTGCGCCGTAAATCATTCGTTGACATGGTGAAATCAGTGCTCGCAGAGTCAGGTGCAGATCCACATCAGCTCGAAATCGAAATCACCGAACGGGTGATTGTTGGCGGTCATGAGCAGGCACTTTCTGCGCTGCGCGAAATCGATGCACTCGGTATTCAGATCGCGATTGATGATTTCGGTACCGGCTATTCAGGCTTAAGCTACTTGAAACAATTTCCAATCGACACGGTAAAAATCGACCAGTCGTTTGTCCGGGATCTGACGATCGATGCCGACGACGAGGCGATTGTGCGTGCGATCATCGCCATGTCGAAAAGTTTGAAACTGAATATTGTCGCCGAGGGTGTCGAGCACGCCGAGCAGCTAGCCATCTTGAAGGAGCTCGGCTGCAATATGGTGCAAGGGTATTATTTCAGTCCACCCCTGCCGATGGAAGAAGCAGATGCATTTATCGCCGCACGAGTCGTTGATCCGGTTTGGCGAGTCGGTTGAACGCAGTACAAACGGTAGAATAATTTATGGCTTCCAATATCTCAATCACCCGCCGCCTTGAATTCGATGCCGGTCACCGCCTGCCGAATCACCTGGGCCAGTGTCGCAACTTACACGGCCATCGTTACGCTATCGAGATCACACTGTCGGGTGCGCTCATCGACGAACAAGGCGCTGCTGACGACGGCATGGTGATGGATTTCGGCGACATCAAATCAGTCGCTAAAGAAAAACTGGTCGATCTTTGGGATCACGCGTTTTTGGTTCATCGCGGCGATACAGTCATGGTGGATTTTTTGGCGGCAATACAGGGACACAAAACGGTGGTGCTCGATGTCGTACCCACGGCGGAAAATCTCGTTGATGTCGCCTTTGGTATTCTCAAAGATGCCTATCACGACCGTTTCGGCCACACGCTTAAGCTGCTGCGCGTGCGCTTGTATGAGACGCCCAATTGCTGGGCGGATGCAGTTGCTTGTGACTAATTCTGGATAAAACGATAAACTCTAGCACTGGTGCGGCTTTTAGGCACAAAATATGCCATAAGCCCCACCAATACTAGAGTTTTAATGTTTTATGCGGGTGCTGTCCTCCCTGAATTGAGTTAGCTAATTACAAGTCGGAGAACTTTACGATGCGATCCAAAACTCTAGGCATAGCAACCTGCTTGGCTCTGTGCCTTTCATCCTGCTCAACGTATGCCCCCGCTCCTTCTGTTGTCCTTGCAACGCCACCTCCACCGTCAGGGGAGCGCCTTGCTTACTTAGTCGGCTGCGTCAACTGTCATCACCAAACGCCCAAAGAAATTTTTAACGCCCCGCCACTGGCCATGGTTCAGGCCTATTCTTTACCGGAGTTCAGAACGCTATTAAAAACCGGCGTCACACGCAACGGACGAGACATGTATGCGCAAGGCAGCATCATGGGAATCGTAGCTCGGGAGCAGCTCTCATATTTCAC
>JANMPY010000603.1:0-1531 GCA_031370095.1 Betaproteobacteria bacterium | reverse complement strand
GCGTATTCAAAAATCGGCGACCGCTTGTGCGAGCTGGGGCGCTTCGGCCAGAAGACCGGTGCGGGTTGGTACGACTATAAGCCCGGCGACCGAGCCGCGTATCCGTCGGCTGTCGTCGATGAGGTGCTGAACGCGCATCGTATGGCGTTGGGAATCAAGCCGCGCCAGATAAGTGATGAAGAAATTTGCCAGCGTCTGGTGTATTCGCTGGTGAACGAAGGCGCGCATATTTTGCAGGAAGGCATCGCGCAGCGCGCCTCGGATATTGATATTATTTATTTGACCGGCTACGGTTTTCCGCTGTGGCGCGGTGGGCCGATGCATTATGCAGAATCGGTAGGGCTCGCAAATGTTGTTGAGGCTATGAATGGGTTCGCAAAAAATCCGCATGCAGATCCTGCGTTTTGGACACCTGCGCCCTTGCTCTCGGAATGTGCAAAGGTCGGTAAGGGATTCGATTCGAAATGAGCAAGATTGCCTCGCAGCGCGATCTTGATTTCCTGCTCTATGAATGGCTGGACGCCGAATCGCTGACGGCACGTCCGCGCTACACGGATCACTCGCGCGAAACGTTTGATGCGGCGATTGATACCAGTCGGCAAATTGCTACTGATCTGTTCGCGCCGCACAACAAAAAAAGTGACGCCAATGAGCCGTTCGTCAACGCCGACGGCCATGTGCAGCTCATCCCCGAGATCAAACAAGCCGTTGACGCTTTCAGCGCCGCAGGCTTGATCGCCGCAGGACAGGATTTTGAACTGGGCGGCATGCAACTCCCATGCGTGATCGAAAAAGCCTGCATGGCGTGGTTCATGGGTGCCAATGTGGCGACCGCTGCATATCCTTTTCTCACCGCAGCCAACGCAAATCTGTTGCTGGCGCACGGCACCAAAGCGCAGATCGATACGTTTGTGCCTCCGCTTCTGAGCGGTCGCTTTTTGGGCACGATGTGCCTGTCGGAGCCGCAGGCGGGATCGAGCCTCGCCGATATTAAAACCCGCGCAGAGCCCGACGCCGATGGTGCATACCGCCTCACTGGCAACAAGATGTGGATTTCCTGTGGCGAGCATGAACTTTCCGAAAACATCATTCATCTGGTGCTCGCGAAAATTCCCGGTGCGGACGGCAAATTGATTGCCGGCGTGAAAGGCATTTCACTTTTCATCGTGCCAAAGTTTTTGGTGAATGCAGATGGAAAATTGGGCGAACGCAACGATGTCGCACTCGCCGGGCTGAATCACAAAATGGGTTATCGCGGCACCACCAATTGCCTGCTCAATTTTGGCGAAGGTAAATTCACGCCGCAGGGCAAAGCCGGTGCCATCGGCTATCTGGTTGGCGAGCCGCACAAAGGATTGGCGTGCATGTTCCACATGATGAACAAGGCACGCATCGGTGTTGGCCTCGGTGCGACCATGCAGGGCTACACCGGCTACCTGCATGCGCTCGACTACGCGCGCAATCGTCCGCAGGGTCGGCCCGTGTCCGCGCGTGACCCGGCGGCACCGCAATCACTCATCATCGAGCACGC
>JANMPY010000601.1:0-1705 GCA_031370095.1 Betaproteobacteria bacterium | reverse complement strand
TTTGCCTGCGGCGACGGCGATGAAAGCCGCACGCAGTGCCACTTCGGTTTTGCCGAAGCCCACGTCGCCGCAAACGAGGCGATCCATCGGCTTGCCCGATGTCATATCGGCCATCACGGCCTTGATGGCGGCGGCTTGATCTGGTGTTTCTTCGAACGGAAAAGTGGCGGAGAAAGCATCGAATTCGTTGAGCTTTAACGGGAATGCGAAACCCTGTCGCGCAGCGCGACGGGCGTAGAGATTTAATAATTCCGCTGCCGTGTCGCGCACCTGCAACGCCGCTTTTTTGCGCGCTTTTTCCCACTGGCCGCTACCGAGTTTGTGCAGCGGTGCCGTTTCCGGATTGGCACCGGTGTAGCGGGAAATCATGGTGAGTTGCGCGACCGGCACAAAAAGTTTATCCGTGCCGAAATAATGCAGCTCCAGAAATTCCTGCATTCCCTCGCCCAGATCCATCGTGACGAGACCGGCGTAGCGGCCAATGCCGTGCTGCTCATGCACCACCGGGTCGCCGATATTTACTTCAGCCAAATCGCGCAGCATGCCTTCGGTGCTGGTGCGGGATTTTTCGCGGCGGCGCGACTGCTTTACCTCGGACGCGTACAGCTCGTTTTCGGTAACGACCGCGAGGCGCTCATTGGGCAGAATGAAACCGGTTTGTAGCGGCGTAAAGACGATGGTGATTTTGTCAACGGCAGGTGCGCCAAACTCGTTGACTGGCGCGGCTTCCAGACCATTTTCCGAGAGGAATCGGCTCACCGTTTCGCGCCGTCCCATGCCGTCTGCGGTGATGAGTATGCGGCCATCGAACGCCGCAACAAACGCGCGAAATTTTGTCAGCGGGTCAGCGGCGCGGCGATCAACTTCGATGGCTGGCAATGCCAATGCTGCACCATACACTTCGGCGCGGTCACATTTTGTAAATGTTTTCATGCCGCCGAAAAGCTCATCGACCGTGAGGAAAATATCTTTCGGCGGCAGCAGCGGGCGATCCTTGTCGCCGCGCATCAGCTCGAATCGCGATTGCGTATCCTTCCAGAAATCTTCGGCGTGCGCGACCACGTCACCGTGCAGAAACACGCTGGTGTTTTCAGGCAGATAATCAAAAACGGTTGCGGTGCGCTCAAAAAAAAGTGGCAAATAATATTCAATGCCGGCCGGTGCCAAACCGGCTGAAACGTCTTTATACATGCGGCTCTTGGCGGGGTCACCCTCGAAGCGGTCACGAAAGTTTTCGCGAAAGCGATGCTGTCCGCTTTTGTCCAGCGGAAATTCGCGTGCGGGCAACAAACGAATTTCGTTAACCGGATAAATACTGCGTTGCGTGTCAACGTCAAACGTGCGGATCTGATCGACCTCGTCGCCAAATAAGTCGAGCCGATATGGCACGGAGCTGCCCATCGGGAATAAATCGATCAGCCCGCCGCGCACCGCATATTCGCCGGGAGCCATTACCTGTGTGGTATTGGTGTAGCCCGCGAGAGTAAGGTCTTCGCGCAGGCGTTCGAGATTGAGGCGGGATTTAATGCGGATAAAAAACGAATGCCCGGCCAGAAATTCGCGCGGACACAGGCGCGTCATTGCTGTCGTGACCGGCACGATGCCGACATCGAATTCGCCCTGCGAAAATTGATACAGCGTCGCCAGTCGCTCCGAGACCAAATCGGGGTGCGGCGAAAAATGGTCGTAGGCCAGCGTCTCCCAG
>JANMPY010000557.1:0-2601 GCA_031370095.1 Betaproteobacteria bacterium | reverse complement strand
TTCGGCCAGATCGGCGAAGGTCTTTGTGCCGCGCGGCAACCCGGCTTTTTCCTTGGTCTTTTTTCCCTTACCCGTGAGCACCAGAATCGGCGCGCAGCCGACCTTGGCAGCGGCCTCAAGATCACGCAGCAAATCGCCAATTGCAGGCACACCGTTGAGACCCGTTTGAAACCGTGTGGCGATGTCTTCAAACATGCCGGTATCGGGCTTTCTGCAGTGGCACGCCTGCTCGGCGGTGCAAGGGCAAAAGAAAATGGCATCGATCCGCCCGCCTCGGCGAAACACCAACTCCATCATTTTGTCATTGATCGCATTAAAGGTCGCCATGTCAAACAAACCGCGACCAATACCCGATTGATTGGTGGCGACCACCACGCGATACCCGTTCTGGTTCAGCCGCGCAATGGCCTCGACCGCGCCATCAATCGGCCTCCACTCGCTTGGGGATTTGATGAATTGATCGCTGTCATGGTTGATGACGCCATCGCGGTCGAGAATGATTAGTTTGGTTTGCGTATTCATGGGTTTGATTCTACGTGATGGGAATCAGGCGTGCGTTAGGAGTTAGGCGGCGAGTTTTGAGAGGTCGGCGACTTTGTTCATGAGGGCGTGGAGATCAAACAGCAACGCCAGACGATTGGCGCGCAGCATGGGCTCCTCCGCATTGACCATCACGCTGTCGAAGAATGCATCGACCGGCGTCTTGAGCGTTGCGAGTGAAGCGAGTGCGCCGGAATAGTCAGCCGCAGCGGCAAAACGATCAAACACCGGACGCGCCGCCACGACCGCAGCATGCAGCGCGTGCTCGGCCGGTTCCACCAAACGGGACGCGTCGATGACAGCTGCCGCCGCGTCGGATTTTTTCAGAATATTGCCAATGCGTTTGTTCGCAGCGGCGAGGCTTGCCGCTTCGGGCAGTTTTTGAAATGCGCGCACTGCCGCCAGCCGCACCGGCAGCTCGCCCCACGGTGGGCGCACGGACACCACTGCATCGACTTCCAGTGCCGTGTAGCCAAGGTCACGCAGATAGCCGATCAAGCGATCAAAAATGTACTCGACAAGTTTGTCCGCCGATTCCGGTTTCGTGGTCGCGAAAGGCTTCAACGCGTGCGCGATCAGGTCTTTGACTGTCAGGGGCAAATCGCGCTCGATCAACATCCGCAGCACACCCAGCGCATTGCGACGCAGCGCGAATGGATCCTTGTCTCCGGTTGGAATTTGATCGATTGAGAAAAGCCCCGCCAACGTTTCGAGCTTGTCTGCCAGCGCCACGGCCAACGCTACGTTCGAGTCGGGCAGTCTATCCCCAGCAAAGCGCGGCTTATAGTGCTGCTCAATGGCGTCGGCGACAATTTTTCCTTCGCCATCGTGCAACGCGTAATACCGTCCCATCGTGCCTTGCAACTCTGGAAATTCGCCGACCATATCCGTCGCGAGATCGGCTTTGGCCAGCAGCGCCGCACGATCAGCCTGCTGCGCATCGGCGCCGATCAGCGTCGCGATGTATGCCGCGAGTTTGCGCACCCGTTCGACGCGCGCACCTTGCGAGCCAAGCTTGTTGTGATACACCACGTTCGCCAATTTCGGAATGCGATCAACCAACTTCGTTTTCTTGTCTGTCTCAAAAAAGAATCTTGCATCCGCCAATCGCGGACGCACGACGCGCTCATTGCCTTCGATGACATTCCGTGGGTTATCCAAACGCATATTGCTGACAATCAGGAACCGGCTCGACAGCTCGCCTTCGGATAAGAACAGCGGAAAATATTTCTGGTTCAATTTCATCGTCAGCACGAGGCACTCGGCTGGCACTTCAAGAAATTCCTGCTCGAACTGCCCCACATAAACGGTCGGCATTTCGACCAAGGCCGTTACTTCGTTCAAGAGATTTTCATACCCCTCAAATGGACCAAGCGACGCCTCCTCGCCGGTTCCAAGCAAGCGCAGCGTTTCCTCACGCAGCTGACTTTTAATGGTGTTTTTGCGCGAATCGAACGATGCAATTACCTTGCCATCTTCCTTCAGACGCGCTTCATACTCGTCGGCGTGTTTGAGCTCAATATCAACTTCACCCTGAAAGCGATGACCGTGCGTAGTGCGGCCCGCTGTCAAACCCAATGCATGAACCGGAACAATCTCAGCACCATGCAACGCCACCAAACCATGCGCGGGGCGTACAAACTGCACCGTGGTCACACCATCGGCAAGTTGATAGCTCATCACTTTCGGCACCGGCAAACCCGCAATCGCCTCTTCCAGTGCACCTTGCAATGCAACTTGCAGTGACTGGCCTTTGGCTGTGCCGCGATAGACCAACTGATCGACCTTGCCATCACTCTCGCGCAACAACTCCGCAGTTTTGATGTGTCCAAGCGATTTTGCTGCCAGCTTTTTCAGTAGCGCAGGCGTGGCATTGCCATCCTTATCAAGGCCAACCGCGACCGGCATCAATCTCTCGGAGAATTCTCGATCAGGCGCAACGGATCTTACGTTAGTAATGCTAACAGCGAGCCGACATGGAGTAGCGAAATTCGTTGTCTGGCTATTATCACTAAGCATGTTGCGCTTTTCCTCAAGATGAAAGCGCAGTAATGCAGCGAA
>JANMPY010000540.1:0-1994 GCA_031370095.1 Betaproteobacteria bacterium | reverse complement strand
TTGGTGAAAGTCAACCTGAACGATCCACGTGTGCGCGTCGCGGTGGCGCTCGCAGATGATCGCGATCCTGACGGCGATGGCCCGTGCGTGGGGCAGCTTGAGACCACCAGCCAGGTCGCGCACAAACACGATTTTGACATCACCCTCAACGCGAGTTTTTTCGCGGTGTCGGGCGTGCGTGAAATCGCCGGACAAAAAATCCAATACTTTGTCGGTAATTGCGGCTGGCCACAGGGCTGGCATTTCTCCAATGGCAAGCAGTATGGCAAACCGAAGACCGCGAGTTTGCGCGCGACCATGATCGTGCACACCGACGGAAAAATATCGCTCGCCGACGCGGTGGAAAATTTACCCGCAGACACGCAATTCGCGGTGAGCGGTAACGCAATGATGTTGAAGGATGGCGTCTCCACGCCGCCTGCAAAAGACGAGGCCCGCCATCCGCGCAGCGCCGTCGGTTTGAGCGTTGACGCCCGCACGCTCTATATTCTTGCCATCGACGGACGGCAGGAATCACACAGTCGCGGCGTCACGCTCGGCGAACTTGCCAATATTTTTATTCAACTCGGCGCGCACAACGCGATCAATCTCGATGGCGGCGGCAGTACCTCAATGGTAATCAAGGATCCGGGGACGGGCGCATTCTCGATTGCCAATCAGCCATCGGATTTATCGACGCTGAAATTGCCAGTGCGAGGAGAGCGACCCGTGGTGGATGTGTTGGGGATACGAGTGCGCTGAACGGGCGGTGCGCTGCGGCCTATCCCGTTACCGCAGCCTCAAGCAATGTGAGCGTCTGACTCGTCGTATCCAGCCGCGCCTTGACACCAATCGGCAGGGTGAATTGATCCGGAATATGGCCGAACGAATATCCTGCCACCGCCGGAATCGGCAACGCGCCGAACTGATCATCGAGCACTTCGTTAAGCGTTAATGATGCGTCGCCATCGTTCGCACGGATCCTGCTAAATACGCCAAGCATGATGCCTGCCGCGCGCTTCAAGCCATCGCGCTCGCCACGATTGCCGATGCTTTGCTGCAATTGCGTGAGCATGCGATCAATCCGGTATGGCGGCTCACGAACGTCTTCCAGAAAGAGCAGGTGGGACTCAATTTCAGCGGCATACGGCGTGCCGATCAAGGCGGTGAGTACGCTTAAATTTCCACCGATCAACCGACCTTCGGCAACACCGTGGCGGAAAGTGCGCAGTTGAAATTCTGGCTGCGCGGGAGCCTTGCGCGCGTTCTCAGCCGACATATAAATTTCAGTTTGCGGGCGCGGATTCATCAACACGGCTTCCAGTTGCGTGACCGCGTAATCGGTCGGCGTCGATGGTGCGACAGGCCCGTGAAATGTGACGAGACCGGCGTGGCGATAAATCGCCAGATGCAGCGCGGTGATGTCGGAATAACCGACCAAGATCTTTGGACGTTGGCGAATCAGATCGTAGCGAATATGTGGCAAGAGCGCGCTACAACCCGAACCGCCACGCGCCGCCCAAATAGCTTTGACGTCTTTATCGAGAAACATGCCGTGCAAGTCAGACAGTCGCTGCGCGACGGTGCCTGCATAGCCGCCGCGCGTGGCGCGAATGTTGTTGCTGGTTTTCACCTTCAGACCCAAGGCTTCGAGATTCCGGACGCCATTTTCAATCGTCACGTCGTCCATCACGCCGCTTGGGGCGATGAGCCCGACCAGGTCGCCAGGCTTTAGCGCGGCGGGTTTGATGAGGCGACGGGGCGTTAATGCGCGCGCGCGGACGTTGACGTCGCGCACACTCTTGGCATTTACCAATGTCGGAACGGACGCGGACGCCGCTGCCAACGCAAGCCACTTGCCAAAATCCCGTCGCTTCATTTGCCTCCCGATATGCCAATACAAAAAAATGCAGGGCTTTATGAGCGCCCTGCATTTTTATTCGAACGTCCGCCTATCCACAATCAGGCGGGATGATGCGCGTTCCTAAAACTTATAGGTGATGCGCGCCGTGAAC
>JANMPY010000534.1:0-22280 GCA_031370095.1 Betaproteobacteria bacterium | reverse complement strand
ATCAAACAGGCCGTCATCGCGTTGGTAGCCTCGAACGCTGATGTCGCGATGGTGCAGGGGCTGGCGTGGTGCGGGTGCGGAAAGCGGCATGAAGATAATTTATCGCTAAAGAGACAGTTAACATTATAGAAACGAAAAGCGCGCCATGCGGCGCGCCTTCTGTTTACTTTTTGTTTACCTTGCGGCTCGCATCAACCTATTTGTCGATAAGTGCGAATGGCGGCGGCAAATTCGGCACCGGTCTGGAAGCGCTCTTCAAATTTTTTCGCCAGCGCCATATCAATGAGATCCGGCATATACGACGGCAATGCCGGGTTGTATTCCAGAATGTTCGGATGTGGCTCGTTGGCAATCGCAAACATCAGTTGTGTCATCGATTCGCCTTCAAACGGCAGGCGTCCGCAGGCCATTTGGTACAACATCACACCCAATGAAAATAAATCGGAGCGACCGTCAATTTTCTTGCCCGCCAATTGTTCAGGCGACATATACGACGGCGTACCCAGCACCATGCCGGTCTTGGTTTTCGAGGAATCGGTCACGCGGGCAATACCAAAGTCGGTGATCTTTGCGGTATCGGTATCCGGGTCGTACATGATGTTGGCAGGCTTGATATCACGATGCACGACGTTAAGTTTATGCGCGTGGTCAAGACCTGCGGCAACACGTTCAATGATCGACAACACTTTCTCAAAAGGCAGCAGATTCGGATTTTTGGTGAACGGCGCCAGGTCTTTGCCCTTCAAAAACTCCATCGCGATGAACGCCAGATCGTGCTCTTCGCCGGCGTCGTATATTTTCACGATGTTCGGATGATCGAGTTTGCCGGCGGATTCCGCTTCACGGAAAAAGCGATCCTTGGCTTCCTGCAATTCATCGCCTTCAAACTCCATCGCCAGCGCCATCGTTTTGATCGCCACTTCGCGGCCGATTTTGGGATCCTTGCCGAGATAGACCACACCCATTGCGCCTTTGCCGAGTTCTTTTTGCACCTGATAGCGACCCAGCATCGGCTTTTCGCCGGTGGCAGAAATCGCCATCGTCGCGGCCGTCGAGCGCGCTGCGGAAGAACCACCGAGAATGATCGTCTCCGACATTATTTTGGCGCGATTCATCCGGTCGGCCACGTCGCGAAATTTCGGGTTGGCCTGATGGATAAATGCGAAAGCACTTTCGGCTTTGTTGAATTGCCGACGCCTCTCAAAATCAAGAGCGAGCGAATAAACATTTTCCATCAACTGCTCATCCACCGGGCATTTACGGAATTTGTCGAACGCCATATCGAGCTGGCCTTGTTGCTGAAACGCGAGGCCGAGCATGCGGTTTGATTCAGCACCAGAGGCTTCGGATTGCTCCTTGCCGCGCTCGGTCATGAGAAAGCGTTTGGTGGTGAGCAATAAATGCCCGACCAGCAGCAACGCTGCCGGCAACATCAGCTTCACCCAAATGCTTGGTCCCATCATCAAGGCGAAATGGGTGCCGAGCAGCACCAGAAAAATCACCAGCGTGAAGATGGCAGCGGGACCCGCGCGCAGTCTCGGCAACAGCGCAATCAAATAAGCTGCAACGAGAACGAACGCCAGTAGTGAAACCCAGAGCGTCCACACAGGCGTACGGAAAAAATGTTCTTTCAAAATACTCGACACCGAGTGGGAGAGTGCTTCAACTGGTGCGAGTACACCGATCGGGGTCACTTGCGCGCTGGCAATCCCCGGCGCATTTGCGCCGATCAGAACAATTTTATCGGCGTATTTGGAGGCAGGAATTTTTCCGCTGATCACGTCGAAAAATGAATCGACCGGAATTGCCGGTTTGTCGCCAACCGGTTTGTAAAAGTACGGGCGCATCAACGCGCGATCATCAGTGAGGATGCGCAAATTTCCGAGCGACACACTTTCACCAAGATTGATGCGGATATCCTTGGCCCCCAGATTCAAACTCTTCGCTGCCACCATCATCGCAAACGACGGGTATTGTTGGCCGAAATAATCGACCACGGTAATGTCCTGTCTCGCGCCGCCATCCGCATCCAGATTGGCACTCAAATGTCCGATGCCTGCTGCAACCGAGCCGATCTCGTCAATAGGAATGCCAGGGTTCGGCAATGCATAGACAAACTCACCGCCGGCATTGGCGAAGCCCGTGACGCCATTCTTTACGATGAACTCCGGCAATGACTTGTCCGGCTTGCCAGCCGGTGGGTCAAAGACCGGGTCAAACAGGGATGCCAACACAACATTGCCCGATTTCTTGATGCTCTCGGCCACCCGGCGGTCGGTGTTAAGCGCCTGCTCGGCCTCATACAAAATCGGCCCGAACGCAGCAACCGCCGGGTTGATCGCGACTGGCGATGCTGTCACACCTTCAGCGACGGCGGGCACGTTCTTGGCGTATACCTGTAACAGCTTGGTGATGTACTGGAGCCCCGGGTCTTGCTGCGGCTCGAAATAAAATATGGTGTTACCGATGACCTTTGCCTTGGCAGCAGCCAATTTGTCGATCATCGCTGCATGAATGTCGCGCGGCCAGGGCCAGCGGCCGATATTTGCCAGCGACTGCTCATCGATTGCGATCACCGCAATCCGGTCGGAAGGCTGTTTTGAAGTCGCCGATACGCCCAGGTCATAGGCCTTGGTTTCGAGCCCGTCAAAGAACCGTGTTGCCCGGCTGAGTCCGAACACCAATATGACAATCAGCAGTCCGAAAAACCAATCGGACGACCAGAATCCGGCTTTTTTCATTTTGTCTCCCTGACTTCGGTAGCGATACCGTACGTGTCGTCAAGACCGGATTGTAGCAAGAAAGCAAATCAAGGCCATCCCGCGTTCACGCGATGGCGCATTCAAGCGCCCAAAATCGACCGTGCAAGGCGCAGAAGCTGTTCGCGGGATGCTGTCGACGATGCGACAGTGGCGTCGTCAGCGCCTATCCGCCGAATGCAGCGCCAATCACCAAACCATGCGCCGCGATAAATTCAGCGGCGGAAATTTTCTTGCCGTCCTCAGATTTCAATTTGGCGACTTCAATTTGTCCGCCCTGTGCGGTCACGAACAGCGACGTTGCGGTGATTGCCGCTATTTCGCCGGGCTTACCCTTGACCGCGGCGAAGGTTCGCGCGAGATGTTTTTTGCTGCCAAATAACTGCAC
Source organism: Betaproteobacteria bacterium (assembly GCA_031370095.1). Taxonomy (GTDB): domain Bacteria; phylum Pseudomonadota; class Gammaproteobacteria; order Burkholderiales; family Usitatibacteraceae; genus UKL13-2. The sequence continues at coordinate 19,133 of JANMPY010000534.1, read as the reverse complement.
CTTTTTGCCGTTGAGCGCGGTCCATGCGCCCGGTGCCGGGTCGCAGCCACGGATTAGATTGTGAATGTAGTCGACGTGGTTATTCCAGTTGACACGCGCTTCCGCCGCGCGACACCACCCTTCGTAGCTCGCCTGCGATTCGTCCTGCACGGTCTCGGTGTGTTTACCTGCAACGACCAGGTCGGCGGCCTCCAGCATCGCGGCCACACCCATCGGGAACAGGCGATCAAAATACACCGTGCCCAAGGTATCGTCGCCGCTCACCGGCGTTTCTTTTTGCAGAATCACTTCGCCTTCATCGAGCCCGTCGTTGGGGCGGAAAATGGTGAGGCCGGTATTCGTTTCGCCGTTGATGATGGGCCAATTGATCGAGCTAGGGCCGCGATATTTCGGCAGCAGCGAGGGGTGAAATTGAATCGTGCCGTGCCTCGGTATTTTCACGAAATCCTGCGGCGCAAACTGCAGCACAAACGCCATGACGCCGATATCGACATCGAGTGCCCGCATGGTGTCACGCGCCTGCGGGTCTTTCAACGATGGGAACTGGAACACGCGCAAATTTTTTTCCTGCGCCGCCACGCGCAGCACATCGGGTTTTGCGCCTTCTTTTTCCGGCGCGCAAAATACGCCGGCGATTTCGTCACCACGGGCGAGGAATGCGTCCAGTACGGCTTTGCCGAAATCCTGCTGGCCGATGATTGCGATTTTCATTGAATAACCTTATGTAGAACGCCATTTTAGGGGGTGTTCAAGCCATAAATGGCTGAAACGCCTCGCCAATGCTAGTGTTTACTTATTTTATTTCTTCGGTGGCAATGAGAACGCACCCGCCGATTTCATCGCTGACACCTTCGCATCATCGTAACCCAGCACATTTTTCAGCACCTCATCGGTGTGTTCACCCAGCAGCGGTGAACGCTCGATTTTTGCAGGCGACGCAGACAGCTTGATCGGCATGCCGACGTTGAACCACTTGCCGCGCTGGGGATGATCGAGTTCGACGTACATGTCGCGGCCACGGACGTGTTCATCGTTGGCCAGATCCTCGGTGGACATGATCGGGCCGCAGGGCACGTCGAGCGGATTCAGGATCGCCATCACTTCGCGCTTGGTGTAGCTCGCCGCAAATTTATTGAGCAGCGTCCACATCAATTGCTGATTTTTGCGCCGCTCACCGATGGTCGCAAACTGCGCATCGTTCACCAAATCGGGCATGCCGATTTCCGGGCCCACGCGACCCGCGAGCGCCGCCCACACGGCTTCTTGCACCACCACATAAATCCAGTCGTTCGCGCCGTGCGGCTTACAGTGAATCGCGTTGCCGAGTTGGCCGCCGCCGGAATCGTTGCCGGCACGCGGCACTTCGCCCATGTTCTGATAGGTCGGCACGGAATATTCTGAAAGCGCCTGGCGCGTAAGCCGCTGGTGATCACGAAACTTCACACGACAAAGATTCATCACGCCATCCATCATCGCCACTTCAACGTATTGGCCCTCGCCCGTGCGATTGGCTTGATGCAACGCGGCGAGCAAACCAATCGCCAGATGCAGCCCGGTGCCAGTGTCGCCAATCTGTGCACCGGTGACAAACGGCGCACCGTCTGGAATGCCCGTCGTGCTCATCGAGCCGCCCATAGCTTGCGCGACGTTTTCATATGCCTTGAATTCCGCATATGGCCCACTGGAGCCAAAACCCTTGATCGAGCCCATCACGATTTTCGGATTGATCGCGTGGATTTTTTCCCACGTGAATCCGAACCGGTCGAGGACGCCGGGCCCAAAATTTTCCATAATGATGTCGCATTTGGCGAGCAGGTCGACAAATACGGTTTTGCCCTCGGCCGATTTCATGTTCACGGTGATTGAGCGCTTGTTGCAATTGAGCATCGTGAAATAAAGGCTGTCCGCGCCGGGCACATCGCGCAATTGGCCGCGCGTGCCATCGCCTTGCGGTGGCTCAAATTTGATCACGTCGGCGCCCATCCAGGCAAGCAGTTGCGAGCAGGTCGGACCGGCCTGAACATGCGTCATGTCGAGTATGCGTACGCCTTTTAGTGCTTCCATTCTTTTCCTTGTATTCGTTGCGAAACAGCGTGACGGGTTACGGGTAACAACATCTTGTCATTTTACCCGTCACCTGTAACCCGTCACCTTCTATGTCATTCATCTGTCCGCCTTATTTTTTCTTAGCGCTTTGCGGATTCAGGCTGGTGATGCGACCGCTTTCGGTACCGGCGGTTTCATCAATAACGGCATTGATGAGCGTGGGCTTACCGGAGCGGATGGCTTGTTCCATCGCAAGACGCAACTCGGCCGGTGTCGCTGCATTTACACCCACACCACCGAATGCTTCCATCAGTTTGTCATAGCGCGCTCCCTTGACGAACACGGTCGGTGCTACGTCGGTGCCGCCGGTCGGATTGACATCGGTGCCGCGATAGACGCCGTTGTTGTTCATGACGACGACGCAGACCGGCAGGTTATAGCGGCAGATGGTCTCGACTTCCATGCCGGAAAACCCAAACGCACTATCGCCCTCGACAGCGATCACGGGCAGACCCGTTTCCACTGCTGCTGCCACGGCAAAACCCATGCCGATGCCCATGATGCCCCAGGTGCCCACGTCCAAACGTTTGCGCGGTTGGTACATGTCGACGATTGAGCGCGTGAAGTCGAGTGCGTTCGCGCCTTCATTGACCAGCATGGCGGCAGGGTTCGCTTTAACGATGTCACGCACCACATTCAGCGCGCTGTGGAAGTTCATCGGCGTGGGATCCTTCGCCAGCGTCTCGGCCATCTTGGCGAGGTTTTTGTTCTTCTTGTCTGCGATGGCGTCAAGCCACTCGGCAGAGGGTTTCGCCCAGCCAGCACCAATACCTGCAAGCAGCGCCGACACGCAGGAGCCAATGTCACCGACCAGTGGGGCTTCGATGAAAACGTTGCTATCCATTTCAGTGGGCGAAATGTCGATCTGGATAAACTTCTGGCCACCCCAGGCCTTGGCATGCTTGCCACCCCAAGTCTTACCCTTGCCTTGCGAGAGCAGCCAATTCAGGCGCGCGCCAATTAGTACCACCACGTCCGCTTCGGGTAGCACATAGGAGCGTGCGGCCGCTGCAGACTGTGGATGCGTATCGGGCAGCAGGCCCTTGGCCATCGACATCGGCAAATAAGGGATACCGGTTCGCTCAACCAGCGTGCGGATGTCAACGTCGGCCTGCGCGTACGCTGCTCCCTTGCCGAACAGGATCAGCGGCCGCTTGGCATCTTTGAGCAGATCCAAGGCGCGCTGCACGGCATCGGCGGCCGGGATCTGGCGCGGAGCCGGATCGACAACCTTGATCAACGATTTCTTGCCAGCTTCGGCATCCATGGTCTGTGCAAACAGCTTGGCCGGCAGATCGAGATACACACCGCCCGGACGACCGGAGACGGCGGCGCGGATCGCGCGCGCGACGCCGACACCAATGTCTTCGGCGTGGAGCACGCGAAAGGCGGCCTTGCATAGCGGCTTGGCAATCGCGAGTTGGTCCATCTCTTCGTAGTCACCTTGCTGCAGATCGACGATCTCGCGTTCGCTGGATCCTGAGATCAGGATCATCGGGAAACAGTTGGTGGTGGCATTGGTGAGCGCGGTGAGCCCGTTGAGAAATCCAGGTGCTGACACCGTGAGGCAAATGCCGGGCTTACGCGTGATGAAGCCGGCGATGGCTGCCGCGTTGCCGGCGTTCTGCTCATGACGGAAAGAGATCACGCGCATGCCCGCAGCTTGGGCTTTCCGCGTGAGATCGGTGATCGGAATGCCGGGCAGGCCGTAAATGGTGTTCAGCCCGTTAAGTTTCAGGGCATCAATGACCAGGTGAAAACCATCGGTCGTTTCTGTTGATGGTGTGTCGGTTGTCATGCTGGGCTGCCTCGCGCTATTGCCGTTATGGCCGTTATTTCAAGCTGTCTGTTGAACCAATGTTTTTTGAATGGATACCGCAACAGGTATTCAGGGCGGAGTTTCCTCAATACCAAAGAGCCCACGCGACCAGCCAAAAACCCGGTGATTTGTTGATTTGCATCAAGCCGCAAAAAAACGCATAATTTGTTCTTGTGAGCCTGCATGATAAAAATGCCACAATATAGCCGCATTGATGTCTGTCAATAGAACATTTCAGCGATTCCTGCCGCCATGACACTGCTAGTTTCACACCCGCATCGAGAACTGCTCAGCGCCCAGCTTGCCCGCAACATTGTGCTACGCACGATCAAACCCCGCGCGTTCAAGGAACTCGAAAAACTTCTGTCGATCAGTGAACACAAGAAAGGCGATTTGCTGTTGGGACAAGGGGATCACGAAATGGCGCAGTACTTCGTGCTTGACGGCATTCTCAAACGTGTGGTGTCAAATCAGGAAGGCAAGGAGATGATCCTGCGCTTCGCCAAAGAAGACGAGATGGATACCAGCTACGCCGCATGGCGGCTGCGTACGCCGGCGCCCTACTCGATCCGCGCGGTCGTTAAATCACGCATTGCGCAGTTGCCGATGCAGCAGTGGGTGGAGTTTCTCGACAGGCATGCGGACATCAAAGACGATTTCGAGTACGGAGTGATGCACCTCATGTCAGAAGTCATGGCACACACGATCACACTGCATATGCTCGATGCACAAGGACGCATGCAGCGCTTCCTGCGCAAGCATTCGGACTTGTATGAGCGGGTGCCGATGAAGGAACTGGCTTGCTACTTGAACTTGTCCGCCGAGACGCTATCCCGCTTGAAGCAAAAGGGCAAAGTTCAGGAGATTCTCGCGCGTTAGGAAACGTTCAACGCGTCAATCCGCTTGGGAAAATCCGTCGACCGACACCGCCCGACATGATGTTGAGTTTGTTTTCAACCCGACTCACGCCCGCAACGGCACCGGCAATTTCTGCGCTCCGCTCGCGCGCACCGGCGTTGGCAACAATGCCTTCGAGCAGAATATTGCCACCCGTCGCCGTCACCGCGACATCCACTTCGACGGTATCGGGCTGCGCACGAAATGCGGCGCGCACCTTGGCCCCAAGTGCCAGATCGCGCAGGCATTGGCGTGACGCATCTGTCTCCTGAAAGGCGGCACTACTCACCAATTTCAGGACCAGGTCGATGCAATCACTGATGGGCGTGCGCTCCGTGTTCAATGTGAGATCGTAAAGCGTGGGGTTGCCCCAGTGCACACCAAAATGTTCTTCCATCCGCGCCGCGCGTGCGGCGTCGTCGGCCAGAATTTCCCTGGTCGCGAGTGCTTCGTCATCGGTGTCGAGACGCGCCATCAGGCGTTCAATGCGCAACGGCATCGGTGCGCAAACCTGAATGCCGGCAATGTGCGAGACAGGTCGCAGCCATAAGGTTGCACCCCATCCACGAATGAGCACATTGCCAGCTACGGCGCGGTCCAGTACTTCCTCGGCGGTGAAGATCGAAATGGTTTTTTCGTCGGCACCCCAACGCTCCATGGTGCTGGCCTTGCCTTCGCGCAACCGTCGAATCAAACTCTTCTTGACCTGCATGCGACCGGCGACAATGTCGCCAACCTCATGCCGTACCTGCTCCACACCGAGCGCTTCGCATACGCCCAGCGCCACGTCTTTGCCGAGCGTAGCCATTTCCTGCGTCATTGCAATAACCGGCATCGAAGCCCCCTATGACCGGATTCTAGATATGAGCGCGCTGACGGGTGCCCAAAACAACATCATCAGCGCCAGAACGGTGATGGTGCCGACAAGTCCATTGGAAAAAAACACCGCCATGCTGCCCTGCGAGGCCAGCATTGATTGTCTGAACGCATCCTCCGCGCGGTCGCCAAGCACCAGCGCCAATACCAATGGTGCCAACGGATAGTCCAGCTTCTTGAACGCATATCCCACCACACCGAAAAACACCATCAACCAAACGTCAAACATTGAGCTATGAACGGTGTAAGCGCCAATTGCACAAATGGTCAAAATCACCGGCGCAACGATGGAAAATGGCACTCGCAGAATAGCGGCGAATAGCGGCACGGTCGTCAACACTACGATCAAGCCCGCGATGTTGCCCAGATACATCGAGGCAATCAGACCCCACACAAAATCTTTGTGCTCCTGAAACAGCAACGGCCCAGGCTGCAGGCCCCAGATCATCAAACCACCGAGCAACACCGCCGCCGTCGGCGAACCGGGAATGCCCAGCGTCAGCATCGGCAACAACGCCGCAGTACCCGCGGCGTGGGCTGCGGTCTCGGGTGCAATTACGCCCTCGATTTCACCTTTGCCAAAGTTGGCTCCGTTGCGCGAAACTTTTTTCGCAACGCCGTAACCCATGAACGACGCCGGCGTCGCACCTCCTGGCGTAATGCCCATCCAGCAACCGATGATCGAGGAGCGCACCATCGTCTTCCAGTATTGCGGCAATTTTTTCCAGGTCTCGAGAACCACCCGCATGCGCATTTTGCCGTCCGCACCTTTGAAGGCGAGACCCTCTTCGATGGTCAGCAAAATCTCACCAATGCCAAACAAACCAATCACGGCAATCAGGAAATCAAAGCCTTTGAGAAGTTCGGTGAAGCCAAACGTCAAACGTAGCTGCCCCGTCACCGTGTCCAGCCCGACGGTAGCCAGTGCGAATCCAAGCATCATCGCCGCGATTGTTTTGAATGGCGGACTCTTCGTCATGCCGACAAAACTACAGAACGTGAGCAAGTACACGGCGAAAAATTCTGGCGGCCCGAATTTCAGCGCGAATTTCGCCACCGTCGGCGCAAGAAAGGTGATCATCAACACCGCCACCAGCGCGCCGATGAAAGACGAAGTAAACGCCGCCGTCAATGCCTCACCCGCGCGCCCCTGCTGCGCCATCGGATAGCCATCGAAGGTCGTGGCAACCGACCACGGCTCTCCCGGAATATTGAATAATATCGACGTGATCGCACCGCCAAACAACGCGCCCCAATAGAGGCAGGAAAGCATGATGATCGCCGAGGTTGGGTTCATCGAAAATGTCAGCGGTAGCAATATCGCGACACCATTGGCGCCACCCAATCCTGGCAGCACTCCAATAAGAACGCCCAGAATCACGCCAACCATCATCAGTCCTAAATTATAGGGCGTGAGCGCAACCGAAAAGCCGTGCAGAAGACTGGTGATTTCTTCCATGTCAGTTCAGCCCCAGCGCGGCTTCGAGAGGCCCCTTTGGCAGCGGCACTTTGAACCACATTTCAAACATCAGGAAAAATACAATCGGCACGACGATGCTTACGCCCAGCGTCATGCCCCAACGATATTTGCCGAGCCACTTCATGAAGGCCGCAATAAAAATTGTCGACGCGACATAAATGCCCAGGCCGTTCCAGGAGGCGACGCCGCCGATCAGACCCACATAAATAATTGTTGGCACCAAAACAGAAACGACCAGTTTCAACGAGGTGACGCTGACAAAAGAGTCGTCATCTGTATTGCGCAAGGCGTGAATAAAATTAGCGATACTGGCGACGCAAATAATGATCCCGATATAGAACGGGAAGTATCCCGCCTCGGGGCCGTCGGACCCCCACTTGGCACCCAACCTGGTGCTGTCCCATGCGACGACGGCTCCAAAAACAAATATCAATACCGCGACGATTGCATCAGCCGATTTGACCGATGCGGCCGATTTTTCTTCTGGTTCGATCACGTCCCCTCCTCATTGCCCTGCAACGCCAACCCGCTCAAACGTCGCGGCACCATCCGCCGGGGCTGCTGATTTCCGGCTTTAACCCGGATGGTGCCGAATCACAACTACTTTTTAGCGAGAAAACCCGCTTCAGCCATCAGCGCTTGATGGCGCTGCTCTTCCTTGGCCACCCATGCGCGGTATTGCTCACCGGTGAGCGCGGTTGGATCGAACGCGCCCTTCTCGATAAAATCTTTCCACTCTGGTGTCTCGCGCACTTTATTGAGCAACTGAACGTAATAATCGACCTGGTCTTTGGAAACGCCCGGTGCCATAAAAATGCCGCGCAGCATTTGATAATCAACGTTCAAGCCCTGGCTTGCGCAGGTGGGGATGTCGCTCCATGACATCGTCGCAGTGATTTTGGTTTTGTAAGGCATCGGCTTGTCGTCGAAAACGCATAGCGGACGCAGCTTGCCTGCACGCCACTGTTCAACCGCCTCGATCGGATTATTGACCGTCGAATCGACGTGTTTACCCACCAACTGCACCGCGACTTCACCACCGCCTTTGTACGGAATGTAGGTAAATTTCGCGCCCGACTGCTTTTCAATCGCGACCGTGATGATCTGGTCTTCCTGCTTTGATCCAGTACCACCCATTTTCATTTTGTTAGGTCCCGCCGCTTTGACCGCATCGACATATTCCTTTGCTGTTTTATACGGTGTCTCGGCATTGACCCAAAAAACAAATTGATCAAGCGCCATCATTTTCACCGGTGTCAAATCCTTCCAGTTAAACGGCACGCCGGTCGCCATGGGCGTCGTGAACAAATTGGACAAGGTGATGATGATCTTGTGCGGATCTTTGCTTGCACTTTTTACATCGAGAAACCCCTCGGCACCCGCTCCGCCGCCTTTATTCACTACCACCATCGGTTGCTTCATCAGGTTGTTTTTGGCGATCACGCCCTGAATCAGACGCGCCATCTGGTCGGCACCGCCACCGGTACCCGCAGGCACCACGAATTCGACCGTCTTGGTGGGTTCCCACGCGAATGCGGACATTGCACCGCCAAGCGCCATCGCTACCGCCAAGGCAGCTTTCGAGGCGCTGGAAAAAAGTTTTTTGCTTTGCATAATTTTAGTCTCCGAAATATTTTTGCTGCCGTTCATTAAAAATTACCGTCTATTTTGTGAGGTGCTGACAGGTCCCTGAGATCAGACTGGTGTTGGCAACTCCGGGTGCCGTCCGGCCAGATACTTGCCCGTGCCCACCACGAATAACGCGCCAACCGCTGCTGCAAGGTACTCAAACCAATGCGGGTATTGCGAGGTGAACGGCTTGATGACTTGCTCGTCCCACGCCATTTCGCCTGCCACCCAGCCTATTAACGCAGCACCGATCATTATGACGACAGGATATTTTTCCATCACCTTGATCAGGATCGTGCTGGCGTAAATGATCAGCGGAATGCTGATCGCCAAACCGATGATGACCAGCGTCCAGTCACCCTTGGCCGCAGCAGCCACCGCAATCACGTTGTCCAGACTCATCACCAGATCAGCGATCAAGATGGTCTTGATGGCATCAAACATGGAACCGTGGCTTTTGATCCCACCATCACCGTCGTCGCCTTCCGATAAGAGTTTTACGCCGATCCACAACAGCAACACGGATCCCAACAGTTTTAACCAGGCAAATTGCAGCAAAGCGACCGCAAACATCGTCAATACGATCCGCATCAAAATAGCGGCGGCGCTACCCCAAAAAATCGCCCGCTTCTGCTGGGCAGGCGGCAGGCTTCGGGCAGCCAGTGCGATCACCACGGCATTGTCGCCGGAAAGCACAATATTTACGCCAATGATTTTAAGTAGGGCAGTCCAGAACAGCGGTGTCAAAATATCCATGATCTCGATTATCGATTCGGTTAACGCGATCAGCCATGCATTCGGCTAACAATTTGTAGGACATAAAGCGTAAGTGAAGACTATACAACCTGCCCAATTTGCAAGCGTTTCCTTTAAGACCCACACCTGATGAATGAGACGATAGAATAAGTCATCCGAACCTCGGTAATAAACATTATTGTTTTATGCGCACCAACTATTTTCGGCTTGCTAGCCAATATTGCCTCAAAGCGTCGCGCCAAGTGAAACGTTTTTACTCCGCGCTCTTTACGATTTCATTGATGCTAGGCAATGTTGCACGCGCGGAGCCCCAACCGATGCCCCCGCCCGCGCCCGCCGCGCGTCTCGCTGTCGCCTCGCCGGTCGCGTCAACCGCTATTTCGCCTCCCCAGGCAGATGCGATCAAGACATTGAGCGGTAACGCGCTGATGATGCCGCCTGTGCCTGCGGCTGATCGGGACGTGCTCGCTGCCCGCGACGCTTTTGACAAGCGCGATCTGAAGGCGCTCACAAGCGCCAGGGATCGGCTAGGCGCGGCATCCCACCCGCTTTCTTCCTATGCACAGTATTGGTGGTTGGCGGCGAATTTGGCAGAGGATCGCACCTATAACTTGACCGATCCGGCAGAGATCCGCGCCTTTCTGAAAGCGAACGCAAATTCAGTCGTCGCGGACAATCTGCGACGCGACTGGCTCAAAGCGCTCGGCAAGCGCGATCAGTGGCCGTTGTTTGCCGCCGAAATACCGCTGCTCAATAGCGATGACACCGAAATCACCTGCCATCACTGGCGCTACCGCTTGAGCCGCAACGACCGCGAGGCACTCACCGAGGCGCGCGCCTTCTGGAACGCCGCACGCGCAGCACCGGATGCGTGTACGGATGTTTTTGCGCAGCTGGCGGCAGAAAAAATGCTGCCCGCAACGGAAAGCTGGTCGCGGGTGCGCCGACTGCTCGCGAACAACCAGCTGTCCGACGCACGCAAAAGTGCAGCGTTGATCCCGATCATCGCGGCCAATTTTGAACGCACCACCGCCATCATCGGCCAGAATCCCGCACCGTATTTGCAGCGTGAAAATTTGCAGCCCACATCAGCCGCGTCGGTGGAGTTGTTTTTGTTTGCCCTTACCAGGCTCGCCCGCACCGACGCGGATCGCGCGGCTCAGCTATTAGCGGAGCAGGGCAAAAAATTGCCCGCCAATGATCTCGGCTACGCATGGGCAGAGGTCGGCCTCTACGGCGGTATGCAGCACGACCCGGGCGCACTTGGCTGGTTCGAACGCGCCGGAACAACCCGGCTCAACGACACACAGGCAGGCTGGAAGGCGCGCGCAGCCTTGCGCGCAGGCGATTGGCCAAGCGTACGCGCAGCCATCTATGGGATGTCCGATGCCGAGCGCCGCGAGTCCGTGTGGCGCTATTGGCTGGCACGAGCGTCGCAGGAAACCGGTAACGTTGACACCGCGCGCGCGCTGCGCGAGTCACTGGTGCGCGAAAACAATTTTTACGGCGTACTTGCGGCCGAAGAGTCCGGACTGCCGCTTGCCCCAGACTGGCAGGGCTTCAAGCCTTCGCGCGCCGAGATCGACGCCGTGACGCTGCGCCCCGCCATCGGTCGTGCCTTGGCCTTCTACCGGCTCGATATGAAGGCCGAGGGCTTGCGCGAATGGCAGTACGGCATTCGCAACATGAACGATCAAGAGCTGCTTGCTGCAGCCGAGGCGGCGCGTGCTGCCAACGTACCTGACCGTGCCATCAACACCGCCGAAAAAACGCTGATGGTTCACGATTTCGCGCAGCGCTTCCCGATGCCTCACCGAACCGATCTGTTGTTGCAGGCGCGCGCGCAAGGGCTTGATCAGGCTTGGGTGTATGGCTTGATCCGGCAGGAAAGCCGATTCATGGCCGATGCCAAATCGCGCGTGGGTGCGATGGGCTTGATGCAGTTGATGCCGGCGACCGCGACATGGGCCGCGAAGCGCGTCAGCATGGACCGTTTTTCACTCGACAGGGTCATTGATGTGCCGGTGAATCTTAACCTCGGTTCGTTCTACTTGCGCCACGTGCTCGATGACTTGCGGCATCCGGTGCTGGCCACGGCGGGCTATAACGCGGGGCCTGGCCGGGCGCGACGCTGGCGTGCGGCGCTGCCGCTCGAGGGCGCGATCTATGCGGAATCGATTCCGTTTACCGAGACCCGCGACTACGTCAAAAAAGTCATGACCAACACCTGGTTTTACGCGCATCAAGCCGGGGCAACCACGAAGAAGCTGAAAGAAATGATGGGAAGCGTGCCGGGCAGCGCGCAGGGCAGCGCCGGCACAAGTAGCCTGGCCAGCGTGGCGTTACCAAACAAAACGCCATAGCATCGCTTTTACGACCAACCGGAACACAGAATGATCATCAACAAAGTGCTGCTTATCGGTGGCAGTGGTTTTATCGGCACGTCGGTCGCCGAACAACTATCGGCGCAGGAAATCTTTGTCACCGTGCCGACTCGGCGACGTGAGCGTGGCAAACATTTGCTACTGTTACCGACCATCGATGTCGTGGAAGCAGATATTTTCAACGCTGTCGAGCTACAGGATTTGGTGCGGAATCACGATGCGGTCGTGAACCTGACCGGTATTCTGCATGGCGATTTCGAGCGTGTGCATGTGACATTTCCAAAAATGGTCGCCGATGCCTGCGTCAAAACCCGCGTCAATCGTTTGATCAACATGAGCGCGCTCAACGCCGACGTAAATGGGCCCAGCGATTACCTGCGTTCGCGCGGACGCGGCGAGGCGGCGGTATGGGCGGTTGCGACTGCCCATCCTGCGTTGAACGTCACAATGTTCCGACCGTCGGTGGTATTTGGTGAACGCGATAAATTTCTCAACATGTTTGCGGGTCTGGTCAAAATATTTCCGGTCATTCCACTGGGCTCAGCCGACGCACAATTTCAGCCGGTGTGGGTGGAAGATGTTGCGCGCGCCATCGTCACCAGCATCAATCATGCAGAGACAAAAAATCAAACTTACCCGCTGGTTGGCCCGAAGGTCTATACCCTGCGGGAGTTATTGAAATTTGTCGCCGCCGTCACTGCGAAGCGCCGCCTGATTGTCGGCTTGGGGTCGGCGCTGTCGATGCTGCAGGCTGGCGTATTTGGCATGCTGCCGGGCAAATTGATTACGCCCGACAACGTGCGCTCGATGAGTCTGCCGAATACTTCGGATCAGCCGTTCCCAGCGCTATTCGGTCACGCCGCCGCGATGGAGAGTGTGGTGCCCGTCTACCTGGCTGGCGAGGGCGCGGGCACGCGTGGAAGATACCGTCAATTTCGCGATGCGGCGGGGCGATGAGAGATAAGGAATAAGGGAGAAGGCCATGTCGCTCAAACTCGTTATTGGCAACAAAAACTATTCTTCATGGTCGATGCGGCCATGGGTGTTGCTCAAACAATTCGGCATTCCGTTTGAAGAAATCATGCTCAAATTTGAAAGCGCGGAATGGGACGCGCGCATCGCAAGCCTGGCACCCGCCCGAAAAGTGCCGACGCTTTGGGATGGTGAAGCTGGCGCTAATACGTCGATTGCCGTGTGGGACACGATGGCGATTGCTGAATACATCGCCGAAAAGTTTCCGCAACATGCCATCTGGCCTGCCGATAAAGCTGCGCGCGCGATGGCGCGATCCATATCGGCGGAAATGCATTCGAGCTTCCAGTCGTTACGTAGCAATATGCCGATGAATATTCGCAGCAACCATGCGGGCAAGGGCTTGAACGTCAACGTGGCCGCCGACATTGCCCGTATTGAAGCAATCTGGCTTGATGCGCGCGAGCGATTCGGCACACGCACTGGCGCGCCGTTTTTATTTGGTGGATTTTGCGCCGCTGACGCGATGTTCGCACCGGTCGTAATGCGCTTCGCGACTTACGCTCCGCCGCTATCGGCTGCGACCATGGCCTACTGCAAAGCGATGACCGCAGCACCCGGCATTGCCGCGTGGATTGCAGAATCAAAACTCGAAACCGAATTCGTTGGTTTCGACGAACCGTACGCCACCGCGCCAACGTAAATCGGGCGCATGAAAATTTACGAAGTCGGCGGCTCGGTGCGTGACGCGCTGCTTGGTTTGCAAAGCCAGGATCGCGATTACGTCGTTGTCGGTGCGACGCCCGAGCAGATGGTGGCACTCGGCTACCGTCCCGTCGGCGCGGACTTTCCGGTGTTTCTCCATCCCGACACCCACGCTGAATATGCATTGGCGCGCACTGAACGCAAAACTGCGCCAGGCTATCAGGGCTTCGTCTTTCACACCTCAGCCGATGTCACCTTGGAGGAGGATCTGGCGCGCCGCGATTTCACCATCAATGCGATTGCCCGTGATGCTGACGGCACGCTGATCGACCCGCACCACGGCGTTGCCGATCTTCAATCGCGGTTGTTACGACATGTGAGCGATGCGTTTGTCGAAGACCCGGTGCGGGTGCTGCGCGGCGCGCGCCTTAAAGCGAGGTTTGCCGATCTCGGCTTTCAGATCGCGCCTGAAACCAAAGCGCTGATGCAAAAAATTACGCACTCCGGCGAGCTGGATCACCTCGTGCCAGAGCGCGTGTGGCAGGAAATTTCTCGCGGCCTGATGGAAGCGAAACCGTCCGCCATGTTTGGCGTGTTGCGAGACTGTGGTGCGCTTGGCAAAATATTGCCCGAGATTTATCGTTTGTTCGGTGTGCCGCAGCACGCAAAATCGCATCCCGAAATCGATACCGGCATTCACATCATGATGGTGATTGACTACGCGGCAAAACAAAACACTTCTCTGCCGATTCGCTTTGCCGCGCTGGTACATGATCTCGGCAAGGGTGTGACGCTGCCGGAAAAATTGCCGCACCATCCGGGTCATGAAGAAAAAGGCGCTGCGCTGGTAAAGGTGCTGTGCGAGCGATTGCGCGTCCCGAACGATTGCCGCGACCTTGGCGTGCTATGCGCGCGGTGGCATGGCGAGGTTCACAATGCTGCATCGCTGTCCGCCGAACGCTTGTTGGCGCTATTCGATGGCACTGATGCCTTGCGCCGCCCGGCGCGTTTTAACGACCTGATTACTGCCTGCGCCTGCGACCACCACGGACGTCTGGGATTCAATGACGAACCGTATCCACCGGTTCAATATCTGCTCGCGGCGCTCACCAACCTGCAAAGCATCGATCAGGCCGCCATCGCCAAGTCTGCCGCCGCACCGGTCGAAATTTCAAACGCCATCCAACAGGCTAAACTTGTCGCACTTGAAATACTCATCAACGAACAGAGGGAATTGAAATGACGCACGCAATCCGCATCCATTCATTCGGCGGGCCGGAAGCGATGAAATGGGAAGAAGTAACCGTCGGCGCGCCAGCGCCAAACGAAGTGCGGCTTAAGGCGACGGCGATTGGTTTGAATTACATCGATACCTACCATCGCTCTGGCCTCTACAAAATCCCGCTGCCATCGGTGCTCGGCCGCGAAGCTGCGGCCGTCGTCGAAGAGGTGGGATCGGCAGTCACCGATTTGAAAGTCGGCGACCGTGTTGCTTATGTGGCCTCGCCCATCGGTGCCTACGCTGAGGCACGCGTAATGCCCGCCGACAAAATGGTAAAAATTCCGGCGGGTATTAGCGACAGTCAAGCCGCGTCGATGATGTTGAAAGGCATGACCGCGCAATACCTGATTCGTCGTATTCATCCAGTCAAGGCAGGCGACACGATTCTGATGCACGCCGCAGCGGGCGGCGTCGGCTTGATTCTGTGCCAGTGGGCCAAGCATCTGGGCGCGACTGTCATCGGCACCGTCGGCAGCGACGAAAAAATGGCGCTTGCCAAGGCCAATGGCTGTGACCATGTCATCAACTACGTAAAAGAAGATTTCGTTGCGCGCGTCGCGGAGATCACCGATGGGAAGAAATGCCACGTCGTTTACGATGGTGTCGGCAAAGATACATTTCTGAAATCGCTCGATTGCGTCAGACCGTTGGGCTTGGTGGCGGTGTTCGGCAATGCGTCGGGTGCGGTACCGCCGTTCGATGTCGGCTTGCTCGGCGCGAAGGGCTCATTATTTGTGAACCGTCCGACGCTCGACACTTTTACATCGACCCGCGCGGATTTACTTGCGACCGCAGGCGAGCTGTTCGATGTGGTGGCGCGTGGCATCGTGAAGATCGAAATCAATCAGACGTACGCACTCAAAGACGCCGCAACAGCGCATCGAG
The DNA here is from genome assembly GCA_031370095.1 of Betaproteobacteria bacterium. Taxonomy (GTDB): domain Bacteria; phylum Pseudomonadota; class Gammaproteobacteria; order Burkholderiales; family Usitatibacteraceae; genus UKL13-2. Next base: position 3,342 of record JANMPY010000534.1, on the reverse strand, counting down.
ATTTGGAAGCCAGAAAAACAACAGGATCGACCGTGCTGATTCCCTGATGGCAAAACTTTTCAATCGCAGCATTTTTTAAGTGTTCCAACAACTCATCCAACACCAGGAGAACAATTCATGAAATCCACAAATATGTTGATCCGCTGTTTGATCGCCGCAGGCCTGATCGTCGCATTGCTGCCGGGCGCCGCTTCGGCGCAGCCGTTTCCGAATAAACCGGTGAAGCTGATCGTGCCGTTTGCTGCGGGCGGCACTACCGACATCGTCGCGCGCATCGTTGCCGAGCAGTTGGGTCGTGAACTCGGCCAGCCGGTCATTATCGAAAATCGCGGCGGCGGCGGCGGCTCGATCGGTGCCAACGAAGTCGCCAAGGCCACACCGGATGGCTACACCTTGGGCGTTGCTACGGTGTCCACCATGGCGGTCAATCCAGCAGCGAACCCAAGGATTCCGTACAACAATCTAACCGATTTCATTCCGGTGACCAACTTCGTGACGGTGCCAAATATTCTCGTGGTGCATCCCTCAGTGGCGGCGAAAGACATCAAGGAATTCATCGCGCTGCTGAAAAAAAATCCCGGTAAATTCAGCTTCGCCACCTCGGGCACGGCGGGTATCGGCCACATGATGGGAGAATTATTTTTGCAAGCCTCGGGCACTGACATGGTTCACATCCCCTACAAAGGCGCGGGGCCCGCAATCACCGACGTACTCGGCGGACAGGTGCCGGTGTTGTTCGACAACCTGCCCTCCTCCAAGTCGCATGTTGACGCTGGCAAGTTTCGCCTACTCGCGGTCGCTGCGCCGAAGCGTCTGGCGGCCTATCCCGACGTACCCACCTTTACCGAGATTGGCATGCCGGAGGTAAATGACCCGGCCTGGTACGGCCTCGTCGCGCCACCCAAAACGCCAAAGGAAATTATCGATAAACTTTACGCGGCCTCCGTCAAGGCCGTAAACACGCCGGCCACAAAAGAAAAATTGTCGCAGCAAGGTGCCGATCCGCTGGCCAATACGCCTGCTGAGTTCGCCGCGCAGATCAAAACCGAATACGACAAGATGAAAGTCATCGTCGTCAAGAAGGGAATCAAGCTCGATTGAGTTTCATTCTCTGGATGGAGTTGTGAAAGTTTCGTGTTGCGGGGCTTTTTTTGGTAGTCATAAAATGATCAAAGCCAAACACTGGCGCGCTTTGCAGAGCATTTGTGGCTCAAGCGCCGCGCCAGTGCTAGTGTTTGCTATTGCATACTTCTATAGATGCGGCGGTTAAATATGGTGAACTTTCCACCCTCTCCCCAACCCCTCTCCCATCAAGGGAGAGGGGCTTAAACGTCCCTCTCCCCTCGTGGGAGAGGGATCGAGGGAGAGGGGGTGATTGCGCAATTGATATTGAACATCTTTAATCGCCGCATCTACAAAAACCCTGTCATACCTGCGCCGCGATGGATCGTCTGCCAATACCTGACCATACTCAATGGAAAAAAACGCGTATCTGTTAACCTCCCAATATAAGTCTAAGTTGCGCGCGACGATGCGCGTGACATCACAGCGGCAACCACAAACTACATCGGAGGAGCCCCATGATTTTCCCGTCAGCGCAATCCATCCAGCGTGTCTCGCGTTTGTTGTTGTCGGTTAGCGTGCTGTTGGCGGCAATATTGCCAATCGCGCCGTTGATGGCGCAGGACTACCCCAACAAGCCCATCAAACTCATCATCCCCTATCCGCCGGGTGGGGCCACCGACGTGATCGGTCGCATTGTTGCGCTCAAAATGTCAGAGGCGCTCGGTCAGCAACTGATCGTCGATAACCGCGCCGGGGCGACCGGCTCCATCGGTGCTGGTGCCGCTGCCACCGCAGCCGCCGACGGCTACACACTGTTGCTGGGTGCGCTGACCAGTCACTCGATCAACGCCGCGCTACAGCCCAATCTCTCGTTCGATCTCGCCAAAGATTTTGTGCCGATCGGTGTGGTGGGGCAGGTGCCACTGGTGTTCGTGGTCAATCCCAAAGTGCCGGTGAAAACGTTGAAAGAACTCATCGCCTACACGAAGGCCAATCCTGGGGTTTCATACGCCTCATCCGGCAACGGCTCGCCGCAACATATGGCGGGCGAATTGTTCAAATCGATGACCCAGCTTGACATGCTCCACGTACCCTACAAAGGCAGCGGCCCGGCGATGAATGATTTGATCGGCGGCCAGGTGCAGACCATGATCGAGACCATGCCCGCTTCACTGCAGCACATCAAGGCGGGCAATTTACGCGCGCTGGCGGTTGCCATGCCGACGCGCACGAGCAATTTACCCGATGTGCCGACGGCCGCCGAAGCCGGCCTGCCCGATTTCATCGTGACCTCGATGTTTGGCTTGCTGGCACCCGCCAAAACGCCGCCAGCTGTCGTCGCCAAACTCACCGCCGCGCTGGAAAAAATATTGGCAGCGCCGGATACGCAGACGCGCATGGATGCACAAGGCGTGATCGCTGGCTACTTGAATCCGGCAGACAGCGCCAAGCGCATCAAAGCGGAAATCGACAAATGGACCAAGGTCGCCAAAGACAACAAAATTAAACTTGAGTAGCAGGCAGCCACGATGACAACCAAGCCCGACCGGGGTCTAAACAAAGGGTTGAAAAAAGGCCTCACCTCCTACGGTGACAGCGGATTCTCGCTGTTCCTGCGCAAGGCCTTCATCAAGGCGATGGGCTACAGCGACGATGCCCTGGATCGTCCGATCATCGGCATCACCAACACCTACAGCGATTTCAATCCCTGTCATGGCAATGTTCCGCAGATTATCGAGGCGGTGAAGCGCGGCGTGATGCAGGAAGGCGGCATGCCGTTTGTGTTTCCAACCATCTCGATTGGCGAATCGTTCGCGTATCCGACCAGCATGTATCTGCGCAATCTGATGGCGCTGGACACCGAGGAAATGATGCGCGCGCAGCCGGTCGATGCGGTGGTGCTGATCGGCGGCTGCGATAAAACCATTCCCGCGCAATTGATGGCGGCGGCCTCACTCGATATTCCCTCGATCATCATTCCCACCGGGCCGATGCTGACCGGCGAACACAAAGGTGAACGACTCGGCGCATGTACCGAGTGCCGGCGCTTCTGGGCGAAATATCGCGCGGGTGAAATCGATGAGGCCGAGATCGATGAAGTGAATGCCAAGCTGGCACCGACCACGGGCACCTGCATGGTGATGGGAACCGCCAGCACCATTGCCTGCATGGTCGAAGCAGTCGGCATGAGCCTGCCCGGTGCGGCGGCGATTCCGGCGGTGTATGCGGAGCGCTTTCGCCACGCCGAGATGAGCGGACGACGCGCGGTCGCACTTG